>JBMZST010000055.1:0-8345 GCA_049623265.1 Porticoccaceae bacterium | reverse complement strand
ACCGACATCTGGCAAAAACGCACACCGATCTGCCTGAGCAACTCAGAGCGACGTGGCGAGGCAGAGGCTAACAGCATATCTGGATCTAACAAGGGGCTTCCTCGCGATTACAAATCATGAAAGTTAGCGATGATGCAGTTGAATACTGGCGATAAACCTGTCGACCAGCATCCAGGTTATCGCCGAGGTAAATCCCAGAATATGCAGATGGCTAAGATTTTTGGGGATATCCCATATGGAAAATAACGCAGCCCCCACCAGCTCACCAAATATCACCAGCACAAAAATCAAAAATGCGCGATGAAACCTCGAAAAGTACGTCAGCCAGCGGCTCAAAAGATAGGCCACACCGCCACAGAGCGCAAATACCAGCACATAGTGCCCAAGAGGAGTGCGATACAGGGCGTCGGCAAAAAGCCCCACCAGAGCGGCAAAGCCAATGCCGTATTGATTGGGTATATAAAGAATCCAGCCAACAACCATGAGCAGAAGAAAGTTGGGTTTCCACAGCAACCATCCCCCAGTCGACGGCATAAGTTGCAAAAACACTGCAATCATAAGAGAAAAGATCACTGGAATAATGTAATTGACCGGATTCAACGCAGGCCTCCATTTGCATCAGTGTCGCCTACAGTAAACACCAGCAGCAGGTGGCGGCTGCGATCGAGCTCGGCAGAGGGATCCACTTCGACATCGACAAATATCTCACCTGATTTTTGAGTAATGCTGGTCACGGTGCCAACCGGATAGCCCACCGGAAAGCGGCCACCCAAACCCGAACTCACTAGCTGATCTCCCTCGCGAATGTCTGAGGTTGGCGACACAAACCGCAGCCTCATAAGATTATAGTCAGAGGTACCCTCGGCGATAGAGCGAACGCCATTGCGCAGCACCTGCACTGGCAGTGCATGACTGCTATCGGTAATCAGCAGGGCTACGCTGTGGCTGTCATAGACAGAGATTATCTGCCCCATCAACCCCTCTGCGTCGAGAATAGGTTGGCCCACATAGACCCCGTCATCGCGGCCGCGATCAATAGTCACCGTATGGCTCTGGGGGTTGGGCGAAACACCGATTACCTCAGTCACCAACACACTGTCCATCAGCAGTTCTGTAGCATTGAGCAGCTGGCGCAGGCGCAGGTTTTCTGCGGCAAGTTCAGACATACGCTGTAACTGGCCGCGGTGAATCAGGCTCTCTTGTTTTAGGCGGGCGTTTTCACTCTGGATATCAGCGCGCGGCTCAGTATTGACCTCGCCCCACTCCTGCACACGGTCGGGAATATTGGAAAGCCAGTGAAATGGTCGCACCAGATGATCTACAACTTTGTAGATAGGAGATAGCCAAGTGGTGTAGGCATCCAGCGTCATCAGACCAAACGCCAAAAGTCCAACTATAAGAATTTTTCGCACTGGTGAAGCAGACTTTGAGAATACGCTTTTAATAAGTCCGCTCCTAAAAAGACTACCTAGTGGCCAAAAACTGGCATCTACCCATTATTAGTGGGTTAGCGTATCCAGCCTTCTGTTATCCATCATCTCAAGCGCTTCTCCACCGCCTCGAGCAACACAGGTAAGTGGCTCTTCGGCGAGAATCACTGGCAGCCCAGTTTCATGGGTCAGCAATCGATCCAGATCTCTCAGCAGAGCACCGCCACCAGTTAACACAATACCGGTCTCAGCAATATCAGAGGCCAGTTCTGGTGGAGACTGTTCGAGCACACGCTTAACTGCCTGAACAATGCCCGCCAGCGGCTCCTGCAGGGCCTCCAGAATCTCGTCGCTGGTCAAAGTAAAGCTTTTGGGAACACCCTCAGCCAGGTTGCGTCCGCGAACATCAATCTCGCGCACCTCTTTTGCCAGGTAGGCGGCACCGATTTCCATTTTAATGCGCTCAGCTGTGGTATCACCTACTACGCTGCCATATTTGCGACGCACAAAGTTAACAATGGCTTCATCAAAGCGGTCGCCACCTATGCGCACAGAGTCTGAGAACACCACACCGTTAAGAGACAGGATGGCAATTTCAGTGGTACCACCACCTATATCCACCACCATGGATCCAACAGCTTCTTCAACTGGTAGCCCGGCACCAATCGCAGCAGCCATGGGCTCCTCGATCAAAAATACCTCTCGGGCACCGGCGCTGTAGGCCGACTCCTTGATCGCCCGCTTCTCAACTTCTGTCGCCATACAGGGCACGCAGATCAGAACTCGGGGGCTGGGTGGCACCAGGCTTTTGGCATGCACCTTTTTAATAAAGTGCTGAAGCATTTTTTCCGTCACCTGGAAATCGGCAATCACGCCATCTTTGAGAGGGCGTATAGCTGTTATATTACCTGGAGTGCGGCCCAGCATGCGCTTGGCGTCCACACCTACGGCTTCAACAATTTTCTGACCCAGATGCTGGCGAATCGCAACCACCGATGGCTCGTTGAGCACTATGCCTTTTTCGCGAACATAAATCAGCGTATTGGCAGTACCCAGATCGATCGACAGATCACTAGAAAAGAAGCCACGGAGTTTTTTAAATATCATCGATACCAAGCCCTTAAAAACCACCTGTGGATTGAGGTCACAAGCGGTTGTAAATTTTGTGTGTTTATATAACAACTTATTCAGCGAGAAAATCGGCGTCTAGAGCGCTACTTTATTCGCATTGATCGGAATTCTAGCCGATCTTGGACAAAAGTTCCTACTACTCTTTTAAAAGATAGGGAAAAGAGCGCAAAAACCATGAAAATAGCCGATTTTGGCGTTTTTTCCCCTTAATCTAAGCCCTGTATTTGATGTAAACTTCAAGCCGCTGGATTTGACCCCAGCTCAGCCAACCCAGAGACCAAAATAATGATTATTGAGCGGCAAGAAATTGAAAAGCTGGCGACCCTGGCGCGTATCGCCATCGACGACAGCACCATCAATGAAGTGACTGAGCGACTCGGCAGCGTATTAGAGCTGGTCGACCAGCTGCAAGCCGCCGATACCAGCGGTGTAGACCCTATGTCACACCCCCTGCAAGCCACCCAGCGCCTGCGCGAAGATGAAGTCAGTGAACTCAATCAGCGGGAAGCATTGCAAACCACAGCACCAGATACCGAAGATGGCCTGTTTCTAGTGCCTAAAGTCATCGAATAAAAGCGACCCAACAATATGCATAACCTCACAATTGCCGAGCTTATCCGTGGGCTGCAAAGCAAAGAATTTTCCAGTGTTGAGCTAACTCAGCACTTTTTGGCCCGTATTGCCGATCTCGACCCCAACTACAACGCAGTGATCACAGTGACCGCCGACCAGGCCCTAAAAGCCGCCGCCGCTGCTGATCAGCGACTGGCCGCTGGCAATGCGCCTGCACTCTGCGGTGTACCCATACTGCACAAAGATATTTTCTGCACCAATGGGGTGCGCACCAGCTGCGGCTCCAAAATGCTCGACAACTTTGTGCCCCCCTACAACGCTACAGTGGTGGAAAACTTCGAGCAAGCCGGGGCTGTGGTGCTGGGCAAAACCAATATGGATGAGTTCGCCATGGGCTCCTCCAATGAAACCAGCTTCTATGGCCCGGTTAAAAACCCTTGGGCCACCGACTGTGTTCCCGGCGGCTCATCCGGCGGCTCCGCAGCTGCAGTGGCAGCGCGACTGGCCCCAGGCGCAACAGCCACAGATACCGGCGGCTCCATTCGCCAGCCAGCAGCCCTGTGCGGCATTACTGGTTTAAAGCCAACCTATGGCCGCGTATCCCGCTGGGGCATGATCGCCTTCGCCTCAAGTCTGGACCAGGGCGGCCCTATGGCTCGCAGCGCCGAAGATTGCGCCATCATGCTCAACTGCATGGCCAGCTTTGATGACAAAGACTCCACCTGCATAGAGCGGGACGTACCAGACTACAGCGCAACATTAGGCAGCAGCATTAAAGGTCTGCGCATCGGCGTCCCCGGAGAATACTTCTCCGAGGGCCTTAACCCGGGCACCGAGCAAGCAGTGCGTGCCGCATTGGCAGAACTCGAAGCCCAGGGCGCAGAATTGGTGGATATCAGCCTGCCCAACACTGGCCTGTCCGTGCCCGCCTACTACGTAATCGCCCCAGCGGAAGCCTCAGCCAACCTGTCCCGCTTTGACGGTGTTAAATACGGCTATCGCTGTGCAGACCCAACCGACTTACAAGATCTGTATACCAGAACCAGAGCCGAAGGCTTTGGCGAAGAAGTGCAGCGCCGTATCCTGATTGGCACCTACTGTCTGTCGGCAGGCTACTACGACGCCTACTATGGCAAAGCCCAGCAAGTGCGCCAGCTGATCCAGCAAGATTTTGCCAACGCCTTCGAAAAAGTGGATGTAATTATGGGCCCCACCTGCCCGTCTCCGGCCTTTAAATTTGGCTCCAAAGGCGACGACCCAGTGGCCATGTATCTGGAAGACATCTACACCATCGCCACCAATCTGGCGGGCCTGCCCGGCATGTCACTGCCCTGTGGAATGGTCGACGACAAACCAGTAGGGCTGCAGATTATTGGCAATTATTTTGACGAAGCGCGCATGCTCAATGTCGCCCATCAGTACCAGCAGGCCACCGACTGGCACAGGGCAGCTCCGGAGGGAATAGCATGAGTGATTGGGATACAGTAATCGGCCTCGAAGTGCATGTGCAGCTGGCCACCAATACCAAAATATTCTCCGGTGCCAGTACTGCCTTTGGTGCCGAGCCCAACACCCAGGCCTGCGCCATTGATCTGGCCATGCCCGGCACCTTGCCCGTGCTCAACAAACAGGCGGTTCACTACGCCGTCATGTTTGGCCTGGCCATTGATGCAGAAATTGGCAAAGAGTCCGCATTCGAGCGTAAAAACTACTTCTACCCAGACCTGCCCAAAGGCTACCAGACCACTCAGCTGGAAAAGCCCATTGTCGGGCGCGGCACTGTAGAGATTGAACTGGCCGACGGCAGTACCAAGACTGTGCGCATACACCATGCCCATCTCGAAGAAGACGCCGGCAAGTCACTCCATGAGGGCAATTTCCGCCACGGCGTTTCAGGCATCGACCTCAACCGCGCCGGCACACCGTTGATCGAAATTGTCTCCGAACCAGATATGACCAATGCCGAAGAAGCCGTAGCCTTTGCTCGCAAGCTCCACAGTATTGTGACCTCAATCGGTATCTGTGATGGCGAGATGTCTCAGGGCAGTATGCGCTTTGATGTCAATGTTTCCGTCAAACCAAGAGGCAGCGACACCTTAGGCACCAGAACCGAAACCAAAAACCTCAACTCATTTAAGTTTATGGAAGAGGCCATCGCCAAAGAAGTCGAGCGTCAGATAGATCTGATCGAAGATGGCGGCACGGTGATCCAGGAAACTCGTCTTTACAATGGCGACACCAAAGTCGCGCGCTCCATGCGCAGCAAAGAAGAAGCCAACGACTACCGCTACTTCCCCTGCCCGGATCTGCTGCCAGTAATCGTCAGCGACGAAACCATCGAAGAGCTGCGCCGCAATTTGCCAGAACTGCCAGATGCCCGCCGCGCCAGATTTGTCGAACAGTACAGCCTGTCCGATTACGATGCCGGCGTGCTGAGCAGCGATGCTGCTATGGCAGCTTATTTTGAGACAGCCACCGGGACATCCGGCAATGCCAAACTGGCCGCCAACTGGACCATGGGGGAACTCAGCGCAAGACTCAACAATGAAGATCTGTCCATAGCCAAAAGTCCGGTCAGCGCAGAACAGTTGGGTGGACTGATCACCCGCATTGCCGACAACAGCATCAGTGGCAAAATGGCCAAAGAGGTCTTTGAAGGGATATGGGCCGGCGAAGGCGACGCAGACCACATTATTGAAGCCCGCGGCTTGAAGCAGGTGTCCGACAGCGGCGCGCTGGAAGAGCTGGTCGTCGACGTGCTGGCCGCCAATCAGGCTATGGTAGAAGACTATATCAATACCGACGAAGCCAAACGCAAGAAGAAACTTGGCGGCTTTATGGGGCAGATTATGAAAGCCTCCAAAGGTCAGGCCAACCCGCAACAGGTCAATCAGATACTGGCGCAAAAACTTAACGAACTACTGTAAACCGTTTAAGGAAAAACATGTCACTGAAAAAAGATAAGCAAAAAGTCCTCGGCGAAGTCTTCGATGACGAGCGCGTAAAAAGCTTTTTGGACTACCAGCCACCAGCTGGTGTGGATGGAGATTTTCACCTGCTGGAAAAGGCCTATCGCGGTATGAATCTGGATAACTTCGCGACTTTTCTGCAGTTCTTTACTCAGGCTGGGCACAATCTTGATGCCACCAACCCTGAGGGAAAGACATTGGTGGAAATTGCCAGTGAGCACGGACATGGTGGGGATTATGTTGGGGCCCTTAGAGCCGCTGGCGCGAACGGTTGATCGCTCTACCTTAAGCCAAACTAACCAATAAACTGCCCAACAGCAGCCAGTTTCTGTTATAAATTACCCTCTAATTAAAACTATGGGGTAATAAAATGAAATTTTTAGATAATCTGTTAGATGGGCGTGAAGATCAGGCCTACGCGCTGCTGCGCATTGTCACTGGTTTTCTGTTTATCTGGCACGGCACTCAAAAGCTATTTAACTTCCCCGCTGATTTTCCCTATCCGCTGAACCCACTGATGTACGCCGCAGGCACCATCGAAATGGTGGGTGGCGCTCTGGTGATGATCGGTCTGTTGACACGCCCTGCAGCGTTTATTTGCAGTGGCACCATGGCGGTGGCCTATTGGATGGTCCATGGTATGAACAATTTTTTCCCGATACTTAATAACGGCGAGCTGTCGGCATTTTTCTGCTTTGCGTTTTTATTTATCGCGGCGCGTGGCGCTGGCATATGGAGCTTGGATAAATAATGTAAGTCTCGGGCACGGATGCCATGAATACTGAGTCCCTTAATGGGCTGGTGACTGAGGTGCGGGCTTGCACAATCTGTGAGCCCCATCTGCCCAACGGCGTACGGCCGGTTCTGCAGGTCAACTCCCATGCAAAAATTTTAATCGCAGGTCAGGCTCCTGGTCGGCGCGTGCATGCTACAGGCATTCCCTTCGATGATCCCAGTGGCGATCGCCTGCGAGATTGGATGGGTGTGAGCCGGGAGCAATTTTACAATCCCCAGCTATTTGCCATAGTGCCCATGGGGTTTTGCTATCCGGGCACGGGCACCTCTGGTGATCTGCCACCCAGACCTGAATGTGCAGCCACTTGGCGGGCGAGGCTATTGCGCCAGTTACCTAGAATTGAGACCACTCTGGTGATTGGAAAATATGCCCATGACTACCATTTTGGCAAAAGCAATCTGACTGTCACCAGGCTGGTGGAAAACTGGCAGCAGCACTGGCCCAGACGGCTCCCTCTACCTCACCCCAGCCCGCGCAATAATATCTGGCTTAAGAAAAACCCTTGGTTTGAGACGAAGGTGGTGCCCGTTATCCGTGCTCGTATCACTAATCTACTGAAAACTTAACCCTTTATAGATACAAATCAAAAAAGGTCATAAGCCGCTGTACTAAGTTGTCTCTGTGGTTATACAAAAGGAGTCAACCATGACAAAGCCTAATCGCCAGCTTATTATTTTCGCTTCATGCTTATTATCTATTCCGTTTATCCTCTGCCTTATCATTATTGTTTTGCTCTCAGTCGTATGATCCAATAGAGATCATTAATAATAATTAGAGATTCACATGCAAGTATCCCCTTTCGAAAACTGCGGCGCAGTGGTTAGCGGCCTGCAGCTAGCCTCTATGACCGATGCCGAGCTGATTGAACTGCGCAGTGCATTTACTGAACATGGCTTGCTGTTTTTTCGCGACCAGGAGCTGCCCCCGGAAGAGCACCTTCGCTTTGCCCGCCGCTTTGGCAAAATTGTGGTTAACAAGTTTTTTAAAACCACAGAAGAGCACCCAGAGATTGCCGAGGTGCGCAAAGAAAAAACCCAGCAAACTAATATTGGTGGTGGCTGGCATACCGACCACTCCTACGATGACAGGCCTGCTCTGGGCTCTATTTTGGTGGCAAGAATATTGCCCGAAACCGGCGGTAACACCCAGTTTGCCGATCTAGCTGCAGCCTATGACGCGCTACCGGAAACCCTAAAACAACGAATTGAGGGTTTGAGAGCGGTTCACTCCAACACCCATCTTTACGGTGAAAATGGTCTTTACCGAATGACCGATTTGGCCGAGCAACTGGGCGGCATGGATCGCGTCGGCGATGCCACTCATCCCGTAGTTATCCGCCACCCCCAGAGCGGCCGCAAAGTGCTCTACGTAAACCCTGGTCATACCATCCAATTTGAGGGCTGGGACTTTGCCGAAAGCCGCGCTCTGCTGGATGAGCTCTATGCC
>JBMZST010000054.1:0-8487 GCA_049623265.1 Porticoccaceae bacterium | reverse complement strand
AGTCAGGTGGGCACTACTAAAGTCGCTCTGGAGTTAGATCCCAATACAACCCGTGGCCTGTTTGAGCGGGTGGGCTTTGGCGAGCCCATTGGTAGCGGTTTTCCTGGTGAGATTACTGGAGAGCTGCCTGGCCATAGAAACTGGGATCCGGTAACCCAGGCCACCTTTGCCTTTGGTTATGGCCTAAGTGCCTCATCACTTCAGATGGCCCGGGCCTATTCAGTATTGGCCAACGATGGTCTGCGCAGGGAGATCTCATTGGTGGCATTGGATGAGCCGCCGGAGACTATTCGCGTGGTAGATGCAGGTATTACTCAGGATGTCCGCCAGATGTTGCAGGAAGCGGCTGGTGCCTCTGGTACAGGTAAGCGCGCCTCTATCGATGGTTACTCTGTTGGTGGTAAAACTGGCACATTGCACAAGGTAAAGGCGGGTGGCGGCTACGATGAAGATCGCTATATGTCAGTATTCGCGGGGCTGTCGCCGGTGGATAACCCCAGGCTAGTGACTATTGTGGTGATCGATGAGCCCCAGGATGGTGATTACTTTGGTGGTCTGGTGGCTGCACCAGTATTTTCCGAGGTCACCGGCAATGCGCTGCGTCTGCTTCAGGTCACTCCGGACCAGCTGGATGTAAATCGCACCATTGCCAGTCTGCGCGAGTTGCAGAAAAAGCGAGGGGACTCATGATGAGCCTGTCGCAAAAGTGGACCATGACCCTGAGCCAGCTGATTGCTGATTTTGCTATTTCAGGCGACTGTCCTGACGTGGCTATCGAAGGTATAGCGTTGGATAGTCGTCAGGTTCAGCCCGGTGATCTATTTGTGGCGATCAAGGGCACGGCCAGCGATGGCGTGGCTTTTATTCCCCAGGCGATTGAGCGTGGGGCGGTCGCAGTGTTGGTCGAAAAGGACCAGTTGGTAGGTTCTCTGGTCGATGGGCTCATTGATGGCACCCAATCTGCTATCCCAGTGATTGGTGTGGACAGTCTCAGTGAATATGTCTCGGATATCGCGGGTGTTTTCTATGGCGATCCCTCGGCAAAAATGTGCCTGACCGCCGTAACTGGCACCAATGGTAAGACGACGTGCTCCAGATTATTTGCTGAGTTGATGGAAGCTATTGCATCAAAACAGGCTGGGACTGCGGCATTTATTGGGACCCTGGGCTATGGCATGGTGAGCCATGCAGGTTACCGGGCGCCCCATGACAGTGCTCAACCACCCACTGCTGCTAATAAGTCGGGGGTGACAGAGACAGGACTGACGACGCCAGATGCTGTAGCAATGCAGCGTATACTGGCCGAGCTGGCCAGCAGAGGGGCGAAGCATGTTGCTCTTGAGGTGTCCTCCCACAGTCTGGTGCAGCGCCGTGTGGCCGGCCTGAAAATAAATACCGCAGTGTTCACCAATCTCAGTCGCGATCACCTGGATTACCATGGTGATATCCATGCTTATGCGGCAGCTAAATCCAGGCTATTTGCCATGCAGGGTTTGCAGCATGCGGTGATTAATTCTGATGATTCAGTAGGCCGGGCTATTTTGGCCAATTTGGATCAAAGCATAGAGGCTTACAGTTTTAGCTTAGAAAACAGTGATGCTGATATCTACTGCTCTACCATAGGTCTGTCACCCGAGGGGCTGCGTGCCTCACTGATTACCCCCTGGGGGCAGGGCGAAATTAGCTCTCCGCTATTGGGTAAATTTAACTTGGCCAATCTACTGGCCGTGATCGGTGCGGCTGGTGCTCAGGGTTACTATCTGACAGATATTCTGCGAGTTATACCCTCTCTGCGAGCCGTGCCTGGCCGTATGGAGCTGGTGGATGCCAGTGCTCAGCCAGCGGTGGTGGTGGATTATGCCCATACGCCAGATGCTTTGGAAAAGGCGCTGCAAGCACTGCGAGTGCACTGTCAGGGGAATCTCTGGGCCGTGTTTGGCTGCGGTGGCGATCGCGATACAGGCAAGCGCGCTGAGATGGGCGAGATCGCCAAGCGCTGTGCCGATAAGGTGTTGGTGACCAGTGATAATCCGCGTACCGAGTCGCCGCAACAGATTATTGATCATATTCTTCAGGGTACCGGCCGCGAGGTCATGGTCGAGTCAGATCGGCGCGCGGCTATCCGTCAGGCTATTTTTGCAGCGGATAAAAATGACGTGGTACTGATAGCAGGCAAGGGTCACGAGGACTACCAGATACTGGGTGCACAGCGTCTGCCATTCAGTGATCAAAACGAGGCAAGACTGGCACTGCGAGAGCGTGAAGCCACGGCGCGTAGCGGGGGTGACCAATGATTCCTCAGCAGCGCCTGGCTGATGCTGCCCAGCGGTTTGGTGGCACATTGCTAAATCCGGATTGCCATTTTGACTCGGTCTCTATCAATAGCCGGACGATAAAAGAGGGTGACCTGTTTGTAGCTCTCGTCGGCGACCGTTTTGATGCGCATCAGTTTTTACCCCAGGCAGCGGCAGTCGCCAGTGGCTTGGTAGTGTCCAAGGCCGATAAGTCCCTGCCTCTGCCCCAGTGGGTGGTGGAGGATACCACTGTGGCTCTGGGGCAAATTGCCCAGTTGCGTCGTGAGGCATTTGAGGGGCCGGTAATTGCTATCACTGGCAGTACCGGTAAAACCTCGGTGAAAGAGATGACAGCCTCCATTCTGCGGCAGAGTGCTTCGGTCCATGCCACTGCAGGTAATCTCAACAATCATGTAGGCGTGCCTTTGACTCTGCTGTCTATGGACAGCGAAATCGAATATGCCGTGGTTGAGATGGGGGCCAGTGCGGGAGGTGAAATTGGCTACCTCTGTTCCATCGCATCTCCGGATATTGCCTTGATCAACAATGTGCAGTCTTCTCATATTGAAGGTTTTGGCAGTGTAGAGGCCGTGGCTGCCGCCAAAGGTGAAATCTACAGCGGCTTAAAGGCTGCGGGTATAGCCATTTTGAATCTTGACCAGCCCTGGTGCGATCAGTGGCGAGAGTTGATCGATGGCAGGCCCAGTTTGACCTTCTCTGTCTCTGATGCCGCGGCTGATATTAGTGCCTCCCAAATCGAGGTGATGGCTAACGGCTGCTGCAAGTTTAGCCTCAGAGTTAATCTGCTCTCCGATCAGCCGCCATTGGAGCAGTCTGTAGAGCTCTCTATTCCCGGCACTCATGCCGTTGAAAATGCGGTGGCCGCCTCAGCCTGTGCCCTGGCTGCTGGTGCCAATTTACAACAGATTGCTGCTGGCCTGGCCCAGGTATCGCCGATTTCTGGACGCCTGGAAATAAAACCACTGGCTAATAACAGCGCTGTGATTGATGACAGTTACAACGCCAGTCCCAGTTCATTTCGCGCCGCCATTGATGTGCTTGCCAATCGAGCTGGTCGCAAAATTGTGGTGATGGGGGATATGGGGGAGCTGGGCGATGACAGCGTCAATATGCATGCTGGAGTGGGTAGCTATGCCCTAGAGGCTGGTATAGATGCGCTGTACGCCGTTGGTGAACTCAGTGCCAGCGCCTGCGCTGCGTTTGGTGGCAATCATTTTCAGTCCAAGGACTTGCTGGTCGAGGCCCTCGAGCAGGAGTTGGCGAGGGCCAATGCAGGCCGTCTACCACTGACCTTTCTGGTCAAGGGTTCGCGAAGTGCTGGTATGGAAAACATTGTCGAACATTTAATTACCCGAGGTAATACCTAATGTTGCTCTGGCTTGCGGATTATTTAAGTCAATTTTACAGCCCTTTCTCGGTGGTCCAGTATCTGACCCTGAGGGGGATTTTCTCGGTAATGACTGCGCTGGCGATCTGTATGGTGGCTGGCCCCATTGTTATTCGCCGCCTCAATTATCTGCAGATGGGGCAGGCGATTCGCTCCGATGGTCCCCAGAGTCATTTGAGCAAGGCGGGCACGCCTACCATGGGCGGGGCGCTGATTCTGTTGGCGATATTTATCTCCACCCTGTTGTGGGGTGACCTGGAGAACCGCTACGTCTGGGTGGTACTTGGTGTCACTCTGAGTTTTGGGTTGATTGGCTGGGTGGATGACTACCGCAAAGTGGTCGAGAAAAACCCCAGAGGTCTACCCGGGCGCTGGAAGTATTTCTGGCAGTCTGTATTTGGCACCATAGCTGCGCTGGCACTCTATTACACAGCCCAGAGTCCGGCGGAGCTGGAGCTTATTGTGCCGTTCTTCAAGAACTTCGCTCTGCATATGGGCCCCTTTTATATCCTGTTTACCTATTTTGTCATTGTCGGCAGTAGCAATGCGGTCAACCTAACCGATGGTCTGGATGGCCTGGCGATCTTGCCTACAGTGCTGGTCAGTGGGGCTCTGGGTGTGATTGCCTACCTTACCGGCAACTATCAGTTTGCTACTTATTTGCATATTCCGTTTATCAGTGGCGCCGGTGAGTTATTGATATTCACAGCAGCCCTCAGTGGCGCTGGTCTGGGTTTTCTGTGGTTTAACACCTATCCCGCCATGGTGTTTATGGGCGATGTGGGGGCGCTGGCTCTGGGCGCAGCCCTGGGTGTGGTCGCTGTGATTGTGCGCCAAGAGATTGTGCTGTTGATTATGGGCGGTGTCTTTGTCATGGAAACCCTGTCGGTAATTATGCAGGTAGCTTCTTTTAAGCTGACTGGTAAGCGTATTTTCCGTATGGCGCCCTTGCATCACCACTATGAATTGAAAGGTTGGCCGGAGCCCCGTGTGATTGTGCGGTTCTGGATTATTACAGTAATGCTGGTGCTAGTTGGCCTGGCAACCTTAAAACTGCGTTAAGCAATAATGAGTGCGGCAATGAGCAATGTAATCGCGACCAATCGTAAGACAGCTATCCTGGGCATGGGTGCCACGGGTCTGTCTGCGGCGCGTTTTTTGGCATCCATTGGCGACTCATTTGTTTTTGCTGACAGTCGCGAGAAACCGCCGCGATTAAAGGAAGTAAGGGATCTCTACCCGGAAACGCCAGTAGTTTTAGGAGAATTCGCCTCTGATCTGTTAGCTCATCTGGATCGCGCCTTAGTTAGCCCGGGTATCTCATTGGAGGAGCCAGCTCTGGTAGCGGCTCGGGAAAATGGGGTTGAACTGATTGGCGATTTGGAGTTGTTTTTAGAACATGCCGCAGCGCCAGTGATAGGCATTACTGGTTCCAATGGTAAAAGTACAGTGACCACGTTATTGGGTGCCATGGCAGAGGCCAGTGGTCTCAATGTGGCAGTTGGCGGCAATCTGGGAGTGCCTATGCTGGACCTGCTCGACGATCAGTGCGAGCTCTATGTGCTAGAGCTGTCGAGCTTTCAGCTCGAACTGCTCAACGACAGTCGCGGTGCCATAGTGGCACTGCTCAATGTATCTCCAGATCATATGGATCGCTATCAGGGACTACAGCAGTACCATGCAGCCAAACACCGTATTTTCCGCGGTGCCAGTAAAGTAGTTATCAATCGCGAGGACCAGTTGACCAAGCCGCTACTGTCTAGTCAGGTGACGCAGACAAGCTTTGGGCTGAATCAGCCAGATTTGGGCGAGTTTGGCATTCTGGAAGGTCTGGAGCAGGGTTATCTGGCTCGTGGTATTGAGCGCCTGATGCCTATTTCTGAGGTAGCTATCAAAGGTACCCACAATCTCGCCAACGCGTTGGCTGCACTGGCACTTGGTTTTGCTGCGGGACTGCCTTTGCAGGCTATGCGCGAGGCCCTCAAAACCTATCGCGGGCTGCCTCACCGCTGTGAAAATGTGGCCGAAATCGACGGTGTGCTCTATATAGATGACTCCAAAGGCACCAATGTGGGCGCCACAGAGGCCGCCCTCGAGGGTTTCGGTAGCGCTGAGCGCAAAAATCTTATTCTGATTGCCGGCGGTCTGGGTAAGGATCAGGATTTTACTGGCCTGCAGTCGACAGCGGCAAAATATGTAAAACAGGCGCTGTTATTCGGTCAGGATGCACAGCAGATCGATCGGGCCCTAGGGTCTGTCTGCGATACGCAGTGCCTAGACTCACTGCAGTCAGCCGTTGAACAGGCAGCCTTGATGGCAAATGCGGGCGATATTGTGCTGCTGTCTCCCGCCTGTGCCAGCTTCGATATGTTTTCAGGTTTTGAAGAGCGCGGTCGCTGTTTTCAGCAGGCCGTGGCTAATTTGCCCGGCGCTCAGCAGCCAGAGTCTGGAGGGCAGCTATGCAGTTAGCACTGCCTCTAAAACAATGGCGTCTGTCGCAAACTCAGTGGTATCTCGATATGCGCCTGCTGCTGCCAGTATTGGCGTTGCTGTCCATCGGTTTGATTATGGTGGCCTCTGCGTCCTTTAGCTTTGCCGAACACAGTCTGGGTGATCAGCTGTTCTTTTTTAAGCGCCACTTGGCCTATTTGTTTATTGCCGCCGGAGCCATGGCTGTAGGCTTTTTTGTGTCACCCTCGACCTGGGCTAACTATGGCCGACTATGGATACTGTTGGCGGTATTTTTGCTGGTGATTGTGCTGATCCCGGGTATTGGTCGCGAGGTCAATGGCAGTCGTCGCTGGTTGGCCTTCGCCGGTTTTACCCTGCAGGTGTCTGAGTTAGCCAAGGTTGCCACCGTAGTGTTTTTAGCAGCGCACCTGGAGAAAAATCGCGATACCCTGAGTGATGACTGGCGAGAGTTCTTTAAGTTAATTGGCGTTATTGTGGTGCTCTCGATATTGCTGCTGATGGAGCCTGACTTTGGCTCGGCAGTGACACTGACCTGTACTTTTATGGCGCTGCTATTTTTGGGCGGTTCTCATATCCGGCAGTTTAGCCTGGTGTTTGCAGCCGGCGTGCTAGCCATTGGTGCTCTGGCCTATGCGGCGCCTTACCGACTTGAGCGTCTGACTACTTATATGGACCCCTGGTCGGATCCCTTTAACGCTGGTTACCAGCTGATTCAGTCGCTGATCGCCTTTGGTCGCGGTGAATGGTTTGGGGTAGGTCTGGGTCAGTCAGTGCAGAAAATGCTCTATCTACCAGAGGCCCATACAGACTTTGTGTTTGCCATATTTGCGGAAGAGTTTGGTTTTGTCGGCGTGCTCTGCTTGATGGGTCTCTATGTGCTGATGATTCTGAGGATTTTACAGCTCGGCAAACTGGCGATTGGTCGCAAGGATTGGTATGCCGCCTTTGTATTGATTGGCTTCGGTCTGCTGCTCAGTGGCCAGACCTTTATTAATTTGGGCGTTAATGCTGGCCTCTTGCCAACCAAGGGCCTGACGCTTCCCTTTGTCAGTTATGGCGGCAGTAGCCTGCTGGTTTGCTGCGCCATGATTGGCATGATGCTGAGATTTGCCCACGAGTTCCAGTCTCCTCCAGCTGCAGTCAGGAGGCCCAGATATGGAAAATAAGCGCGCTCCAGCAAGCGGTTGCAGAGTTATGATTATGGCTGGCGGCACTGGTGGGCACGTGTTTCCCGCCCTGGCAGTGGCCGAGCGACTGCGCAGTAAAAATGTGCAGCTTGCCTGGTTGGGTACTAGACGTGGTATCGAGTCAGAGCTAGTGCCAGCTAACCATATCCAGCTCAACTACCTGAGTATCGAGGGAATTCGGGGTCGCGGATTGGCCGCTCTGTTTAAGGCTCCTCTATTGCTTCTGCGGTCAATTAGCCAGGCGCTAAAAGTGCTGTCGGAATTTAAACCCGCAGTAGTTCTGGGTATGGGTGGCTTTGCCTCGGGTCCCGGCGCCGTAGCCGCAAAATTAAAAGGCATTCCAGTAGTCATTCACGAGCAGAACTCGGTAGCCGGTACCACCAATAAGTTGTCGGCAACCTTCGCTGCGCGAGTCATGCAGGGGTTCCCGGATACGCTGCCGAAAGGGGAGTGGTGCGGCAACCCAGTGCGACCTGAGATAGCGCAGCTGGCGCCGCCTCAAGAGCGTCTGGCCGCCCGTGGAGGCCGTCCCCGTCTATTGGTTCTGGGTGGTAGTCGAGGAGCCCTGGGAATTAATAATCTGTTGCCTCCGGCACTGTCTCAATTGAATGCCGCTGAGCGTCCGCAGGTACTGCACCAGACTGGCAGGGCTCACTGGCAGGCTGTCTGCGATCAGTACAGCAAGCTGGGTTTAAAAACTGCCGACAAAGAGCTCGAGGTAATGCCGTTTATCGATGATATGGCTGCAGCATACGACTGGGCAGACTTTGTTATCTGTCGCAGTGGGGCTCTGACTGTTGCCGAGTTAACCTCGGCTGGTTTGGGTTCGCTATTGATCCCCTTCCCCCACGCTATCGATGATCACCAGACTAAAAATGGTGAATGGCTGGTGGTGCAGGGGGCGGCCAAGCTGTTTCAGCAGTCCGAATTGACCGCGCCGGGATTAGCCGAGCAGATAAGCCATCTCTGTGGCTCACCAAAGCTGCGATTGGATATGGCAATGCGCGCTCGAGAGCTAGCTCAAAATGATGCCGCTCAGCGCGTTGCAGATGTCTGCTTGGAGGTGGCATATGAGCGCTAATATCAATTTCCAGGTGCCAGAGATGCGCCGTATTCGCCGCATTCA
>JBMZST010000053.1:0-8638 GCA_049623265.1 Porticoccaceae bacterium | reverse complement strand
GGTAACTTGCTCAGTATCGGCAGCCTGCGCGATAGCAGCAGATCTAAAAACTCTGGGTCGGCTACCAGCCGCGCTATAACCGCCGGAACCTCGGAGTCGTTATAGGGGCGAATATCATCAAATTCTGTCATAGGGTTGCCGGGTTGGTTGTTCTAATAATTAACTCTGGCGTGAGTTATACCAGCGCACATCGCAGGCGTAGTCATCTACTAGATGGGCCACATCGAGCACTAGGGCAAAGAGCGCCATGCGCACCAGTACACCGTTGTCGGTTTGACGGAAAATAGCCAGGTTGGGGTTGCTGTCTAGATCGCTATCCAGCTCGTTGGCATCAGCCCTGGAGTCCCTGGGCAGCGGGTGCATAATCACCGTGTTGGGCTGACAAAACTGGGTATAAATAGCCTGGTTGAGTCTAAACTTGCCGCGGTACAGGTCCGCCTCGGCTTTGCTGGAGAAGCGCTCCTCTTGAATTCTAGTGGAGTAGACAATATCCACATCACTGATGCTCTCCGTCAGCTCATTGGACTCTCTGACCTTTACGCCAGCACTGCGCATCGCATCAACAATAGACTCGGGCAGACAGAGCTCCGCCGGCGAGACTAGCACCACCTCAATATTGTCGTAGACTGAGAGTAGTTTGCTGAGAGAGTGTACGGTGCGACCATGGCGTAGATCGCCGATCATGGCAATTTTTAAACCATCGATGGTTCGCCCCTTAGCCTCTAGCTCACTTCGAATGGTGTAGAGGTCTAGCAGCGCCTGAGTGGGGTGCTCGTTGGCGCCGTCGCCACCATTCATTACCGGCACACGACTGGCCGAGGCAAAGTCTGCCACCGACCCCTCTTGAGGGTGGCGCATACAAATCACATCACTAAAACCGGAGAGGACCCGAGCAGTATCCTGGAGAGACTCGCCTTTTACCAGTGCAGAACTTTCGAAACCCGCGGTCTCGCGCACCTCTCCCCCAAGCAGATTAAAAGCCGAGCCAAAGCTGACTCTGGTTCTGGTGCTGGCCTCAAAAAACATATTGCCCAAGATGGCCCCCTCGAGGACCCGCGTCACTTTTTTACGCAGTGCATAGGGCCGCATCTGGTCTGCCACAGCGAATACTCGCTCGACATCCTGACGCTGGAATTGGTTGATTGAAAGAATATGCGCGCCGGTAAAGTTCAAACGGTCACCCCAGGGCAAGTTGGTTTGCAGGATTTTAGCCTGTTTAAGCGTTTCACTCTAGTTTGTGAGAGCAAATTCCCCGGCGATATCCGCGCTCCACTGCTGAAGAGCCACTAAAACGGCGCGTTTTTTGTCGCTGAGATCAGTGTCAGCCAATAGTTGATCGATTTCCGCAGCCTGCTGCTCCAGAGTTAAATAGCCGGAGTCCTTGTCGGTCAGGCGCCATTTGCAGCTCTCCTGCCAGGTCTGGCGTTCGTCCTCAGTCAATGAATCGGCGAAGTATCTGGCGCGATAGCTGAATAGTAAACGATTATATCTGGCGTCGTTAAAATGAAAGCTCTGCTGCCTAAAGTCGTCCAGACTGGCGCGGCGCACCTGGTTGAGCAGTGGTTTATCCTCGTTGGGTAGAAAGCCGCCATAGAGTTGCTGCTCTGCCTCAGGCTTGGCCGGAAACTCCTGCTCTGCAAAGACTTGCTGTAGCTTGGCCTTTAAATCCAGGGGCTGCAGACGCTGCCAATGCTGTTCGCAGAGACCAACATCTATAGCTAATCTCTGAGCTGCGGCCTCGTCTACCAATCGATGAGTAGCCACCACTGGTACTTTGTTGACATGCACGACTTTGAGAGGAATTCGTTGGTCAACAGACTCCAGCTCCTCCGCGGGGGTAAAGACACGCCGGCGAATCTCCTCGACATCCAGACTGATCAGAGCCTCAGGGTCTGCTGACAGATCGACACAGATAACGCCATTACTGTTGGTTGGATGGGGCGCTAGGGGCATCATTATGGCACCGTACATATGCTCTCTAGACAGCATGCCGGAAATATGGAAAAACGGTTTGCGCTGCTGAGTATTGAGGGTTTCAGCAATGGCTTTTTTACTGCGATGGTTGAGTACATAGTCAAACAGCCTGGGCTGCTTTTCTTTGACCAATTTCGCCATTGCAATGGTGGCGGTGACATCACTCAGCGCATCATGAGCGGCCTCGTGAGCAATGCCATTGGCCTTAGTCAGGTCCTCGAGCTTAAAACTGGGCCTACCTGGCTCATGATCTGGCCAGTTGATTCCCTCGGGGCGCAGCGCTCGGCAGAGGCGCAGCATGTCAATAATATCCCAGCGCGAATTGCCATTTTTCCACTCCCGTTCGTAGGGGTCATAAAAGTTTCTGTACAGACTGTATCTGGTCACCTCATCGTCAAAGCGGACGCTGTTGTAACCCACACCACAGGTACCAGGCATAGCTAGCTGAGCATAGATTTGGGCCATAAATTCCGGCTCGGGCAAACCATGGGTCATAGCATGCTGGGGGGTAATACCTGTTACCATACAGGCCATAGGCGATGGCAAAATATCCTTTTGGGGCTGACAGTAGATAACCAGGGGCTCACCAATGGGGTTGAGATTTTCATCGGTGCGCAAGCCGGCAAACTGTGATGGTCGATCCTTGGAGGGGTCGACGCCAAAAGTCTCATAATCATGCCAATAAAATGTATTCGCCATACACAGTCCTTTTGTTAGATAGTAAAACGGCGCCTCTGAGGCGCCGTTTTGCTTCTTTTCTTCTGTCGCTTGTAAGCCTGTATCTGATCAGTCTGCTGCAACTTCAGAGAAGGTCATTTCACCGACAACGCGGCGGTTGCGAGCGCGGCCTTCATCTGAATCATTTGAAGCTATTGGACGGCTCTCACCGTAGCCCACAGCAGAGATTCGGTCGCTGGCAATACCATAGTCGACAGCAATCTTGCGCTTGACCGCTTCGGCGCGGCGGGTAGACAGGTCCGCATTGTAAGCATCCGTGCCCCGGCTATCCGTGTGCCCTTCCAATACCAACTCGATATCCTCATGAACTCGCATCGCAGCGGCAATAGCCTCCAACTGATCGCCGTAGACAGCCTTCACAGTATCCTTATTAAATTCAAACTCTACATTTAAACGGATAGTAATGGTGCGAACTTCTGGCTCCGGCTCTGCTACAGGCGCCGCAACCGGTGCTGGCGCAGCCACGGGCACTGGTGCTGGCGCAGACTTTTGACCGAACATATGGTTGATAGACAGTTGGAAACCCAGGTCTTCACCATCTTCATCATGACCACCCATGCCGCGCAGGTCGGCGCGGAACTGAACCTCATCGGTGATCATGGTACCCACGCCTAGGCCGAACATTAACTGATTTGAGTTATCACCGTGGCCAGCAGCCAGATTGCTGCTGTCAGTGAAGTCGTACTGGTTAAACCCGAGCATGGCATAGGGGCGCCAGTCGGCTGCACTATCGCCCATATAGATAACGCTGGTCAGCGTTAGCACATCAAAGTTATCGTGACCCACATTGGTGCCATACCCCAACTCTACAGCTACATTGTCACTAAAAAATTTGCCTACCTGCAGGCCCGCCTGAGTACCCTCTAAATCTCCCTCGAGAGCGCGTTGATCATCAAGGACATAGTGACTGACTGCCTCTCCCAGGTACCAGGTGTCTGATACGGCTGCACCGGAGGCAATTATGGCTAGTCCAGCAATGACTGATTTAACGCTGTTCATTTTGTTTTCCTTTCGTTTAGGTTGCGCCACTAGGGCTGATTAAGCCCATTAGACTGGGCTTTGTACATGTTGACTGTTTAAAGTGTAAGCAATGACCTACGGTTGTTCAAACCAAAGCGGTAAAGAATCCAGGCTTTTTAATTCAGTTCGAGAGCCTTCTCTTCGATCTTGGCCTGCCATACCGCCGGACCTGTGCGATGCACAGATTCGCCACTGGTATCCACCGCCACAGTCACTGGCATCTCATTGACCTCAAACTCGTAAATGGCCTCCATACCCAGTTCTGGGAAGGCAATCACCTCAGCGTTGGTAATCGCTTTAGACACCAAATAGGCAGCACCGCCCACGGCAATAAGGTACACCGCTTTATTGTCCTTGATCGCGTCTATACCTGCCTGACCGCGCTCGGCCTTACCAATCATGCCCATGAGGCCAGTCTGTTCCAGCATGGTGCGGGTAAATTTGTCCATTCTAGTGGCTGTGGTGGGACCAGCTGGCCCCACAGCCTCGTCGCCAATCGGGTCAACTGGGCCCACATAGTAGATAAAGCGACCGGTTAGATCGACCGGCAGCTGCTCGCCCCGAGCCAGGATATCGGTCATTTTCTTATGGGCTGCATCGCGACCGGTTAGCATTTTACCCGACAGCAGTAAGGTATCACCGGGCTTCCACTGTTCAATATCTTCCTGGGTGACTGTGTTCAGATTGACGCGGCGCACGCTGTCGTCAGTCTCCCAGGTAATATCGGGCCAGTCATCCAGATTAGGTGCCTCTAACTGCGCTGGACCGCTGCCATCCAGTTCAAAATGCACATGACGGGTGGCCGCACAGTTGGGAATAATGGCCACGGCTTTATTAGCGGCGTGGGAAGGATAGTCTTTAATTTTAATATCCAGCACTGTGGTCAAACCGCCCAGACCCTGAGCACCTATACCCAGAGCATTGACCTTATCAAACAGTTCAAGACGCAACTCTTCATTGCGATTTTCTGCACCCTTCGCCTGTAGCTCTTGAATATCAATATGCTCCAGCAAGGCTTCTTTGGCCATCAGCATGGCTTTTTCTGCGGTGCCACCCAGACCAATTCCGAGAATGCCCGGCGGGCACCAACCAGCACCCATGGTGGGAACCACATTCAGCACCCAGTCGACAACGGAATCTGAGGGGTTGAGCATAGCGAATTTAGACTTGGCCTCAGAGCCACCACCTTTGGCCGCCACATCAATCTCTACCCGGTCACCAGGCACAACTTCGTAATGGATAACTGCAGGCGTGTTGTCGCCAGTGTTTTTACGGGCGCCATCCGGGTCATCTAAGATGGAGGCACGGAGGATATTGTCGGGATGCGTGTAGGCTTCGCGCACCCCCTGATTGATCATATCCGTCAGACTCATCTCTGCATCCCAGCGCACATCCATGCCCACTTTGACAAATACTGTGACAATCCCCGTGTCCTGACAGATTGGCCTGTGACCCAGGGCGCACATACGAGAGTTAATTAAAATCTGCGCCATGGCATCTTTGGCCGACTTGGACTCCTCACGGTCATAAGCTTCTTTGACCGCCTCAATAAAATCAGCGGGGTGATAGTAGGAAATATACTGCAGAGCATCTGCAACACTCTGAATAACATCTTGTTGACGGATAATGGTCATAGTCTTGTTTAATTAGATCCTGTCTGGTTGGTAACAGTGGCGCTGCGCTGCTCTAAGGCATAAATTTTCTGATTGATCTGACGACGGAAAGCCTCCATCGACTCTATACCCTCGGCATTATTTTTGATGCGCTGATTGATTAGCGCTACAGAGCTATTGATTCGGTTAAGCCCATCGCTTTGGTTGCGCATGCTTTCAGCAACCGCCTCAATATCAGCAGCAACACCCAGGTAGTTGGCACTTAGGGTGGCCAGTTTTTTGCTGTCTTTTTTAACCGACTCTTCAAGAGTATTGCGCTTACTGGCCAGGAAAGAAATATCTTTTTGGTTCTTCTCAATTTTGCCTTTATTGATGTCGTTGGCCACACCCCAGAGCTTTCTGATTTCACTCCAGTGTTTTTTGAGCTCGTCGCCCTGTTTACTGATATTCACCTGCATGGCCGCGCCAGACTGGGTCACAGACTCATCTGTGCTGCTCAGTCGCGACTCGAGTAACTCAAAGCGCTGTAATAGGGAGCTGTGTTTGGCCGACAAATCCTGGTACTGCATCCAGCCAAGCCCTGCAGCCCCGCCCAGACCAAAAAAAGCCACCAACACCAGAAACTTCCACAGCCCCGACATACCGGAAGCTTGCCGGGATGCACCATTGCTGTCGTTGCCATCGGATTTGGTGGGGGCAGAGGGTGAGCGGCCGATCATATCGTCCCGCTCAGCGACAATCGGTTTGATGCGTTTTTTCTCCATAATCACGATTCCCTGACAGATCATTGCGATAGCCTGTGATTATACGCCCATAGCGGCTCTGGGGCATACTGCAACCACCACTTTTTATGTGTCCAAAGCTAGCCCGCTTCAGCCAGACATAAAAAAACCGGCGCTGAATACTCAGCGCCGGTTTTTAATACAGCTAAATCACTTACAGTAAATCGAGCAGTGCCATCATAACTGCGGTCAGTACCAAGCTGGAACCAATCACACCGTTGACGGTAGTCATTGGACCCATCTTGCCCTTGAGCGCATTGACTTCAAGTACCAAAATAATCACCAGGGCAATAATCAGACCGGTACCACCAACCTCTGTGCCGTATTGACCGTAGTGAGCTCCAGCCAGCATGCCCAAGAGCATAGGCGATGAGAAAAGTGTATTGGTGCGCGAGGCCAGCAGTGCCTTGGCAGCTGCTGCAGCTTTGTCGCCACCCTCTTCGATACCCAGGGCAATTCTCTGAGCAGGCCAGATAACCATCCACACATTGGCCGCCATTATGGTACCCATCACTGCACCCACAATAATGTAGTTATTGAGGACATGAGAGATACTGTGCAACAGGTACAGACCCGTAATAAAGGTGAACATAGCACCCCAGCGGAACCACCAGAGAGCGCTGGGCGCCAGCTTGGCTTTGGCATCCGCCAAGCCCTCAGCAGAGGCTTCTTTAAAGTAGCCACCCTGAACAAAGTTAAAGTAGTAAAGCATGCCGATCCAGACAATACCGAACAGCACATGGCCCCAACGGGCTATAAAATTAATAAACTCAATAGTCATGACACTTCCTCTTAGTTTTTACCCCGATGGGACATGTTTTTTAACGCCCCAATTGTTCTGCAATCCCAGCTAAATAGCAACCTTCAGAGCTATAGAGACAAGGTTTTTCGCCCTAAAAGGCAAAAAAAACCCCGCAAACTGATTTGCGGGGTTTTTTGTAGCTGGAAAACAGCGGGAGGCTTACATCATACCGCCCATACCGCCCATGCCACCCATACCACCCATATCAGGCATCGCCGGAGCAGCACCTTCATCAGCGGAATCAGCCACCATGGCTTCTGTGGTAATCATCAGTCCAGCGATAGACGCCGCAGCTTGGAGTGCGGTGCGAGTTACTTTGGCAGGATCCAGAATACCCATATTGATCATGTCACCATACTCGCCAGTGCCGGCATTGTAACCAAAGTTGCCTTCGCCGTTCTTAACCTTATCTACCACTACTGAACCCTCTTCGCCGGCATTTTCAACGATCTGACGCAAAGGCGCTTCCATAGCACGACGGGCAATGCTGACGCCCACGGTCTGGTCTTCGTTATCACCAGTGACAGATTCAATTTTCTGCAGCACACGGATCAGAGCAACACCGCCCCCTGGCACCACACCTTCTTCAACGGCAGCGCGAGTTGCGTGCAGCGCATCTTCAACACGGGCTTTCTTTTCTTTCATTTCGATTTCAGTGGTAGCACCCACTTTGATTACTGCCACACCGCCAGCCAGCTTGGCTACACGCTCTTGCAGCTTCTCGCGGTCGTAGTCTGAGCTAGTGTCTTCAATCTGCGCACGAATCTGCTTCACGCGAGCTTCGATGGCTGCAGCTTCACCAGCGCCATCAACCAGCGTAGTGGCTTCTTTGGTCATGCTGACACGCTTGGCTGTTCCCAAGTGCTCGATAGTCGCGCTCTCCAGGTCCAGACCAACTTCTTCGCTGATCACTGTACCGCCAGTGAGAATAGCAATATCTTCTAGCATAGCCTTGCGACGATCGCCAAAGCCAGGTGCCTTACAGGCAGCTACTTTAACAATGCCACGCAGGTTGTTAACCACGAGAGTCGCCAGCGCTTCGCCTTCGACATCTTCAGCAATAATCAGCAGGGGCTTGCCAGCTTTAGCAACGGCTTCCAGCAGTGGCAACAGCTCGCGGATATTAGAAATTTTCTTATCGGCCAACAGAATCAGTGGGCTCTCTTGCTCGGTGCTCATGCTGTCCTGGTTGTTAATGAAGTAAGGGGACAGGTAACCGCGGTCAAACTGCATACCTTCTACGATATCCAGTTCGTTTTCGAGGCCTGAGCCCTCTTCAACGGTAATTACACCTTCTTTGCCAACTTTTGCCATGGCATCAGCGATAATATCACCCACATGAGAGTCGCTGTTGGCAGAGATGGTGCCTACCTGAGCAATCTCTTTACTATCGGCACAGGGCTTGGCAATCGCAGCGATTTCGGTCACAGCTGCAACCACGGCCTTATCGATACCACGCTTCAGGTCCATGGGGTTCATGCCGGCAGCAACCGACTTCAGCCCTTCGTTCACAATAGTTTGTGCCAGTACTGTGGCTGTGGTGGTACCGTCACCGGCATCATCAGAGGCCTTAGAGGCTACTTCTTTTACCATCTGAGCGCCCATATTCTCGAACTTGTCTTTGAGTTCGATTTCTTTGGCAACAGACACACCATCTTTGGTGACTGTTGGCGCGCCAAATGATTTGTCGAGTACGACGTTGCGGCCCT
>JBMZST010000052.1:0-8693 GCA_049623265.1 Porticoccaceae bacterium | reverse complement strand
CGCTGCACAGAGACAGCAGAGAGCTGGTGGAGCGCTGGCTGGACGATGGCACCCTAAGCCGGGTGCAAGACCAGCAGGCCATGGACTGGTACAACAGCAATAAGATACTCTGGGCGCTAGTGATTCCACCCTTTGTTTTGGTACAGGAAACAGAGGCCGCAGAATAAACAGGCTAAAAAGAGGAAGAGGCTAGATATGGAATGTAACAATAAAGTTGCCGTAGTCACCGGTGGTGCATCAGGTCTGGGTCGCGCAGCCGCCAAAGAGCTTTCAGATCGCGGTGCCATTGTCGTGATTATTGATATGAACGCCGAAGCCGGCGCCACAGCCGTGGCCGAGCTGGGTGCCGGTAAAACCCATTTTATCGCGCTGGATGTATCCAATGGTCCCGAGGTTGAGGCAGCCTTTGACAAGATTGTGGCTGACCTGGGACGTGTTGATATCTGTGTCAATTGCGCCGGTATTGGTATAGCCGCCAAAACCATTGACCGCGAGGGCAACCCCCACAACCTAGATCACTATCGCAAGGTCATAGAGGTAAACCTGATAGGTACCTTTAATATCTCCCGCTGTGCCGCTGCCGCTATGGCGCGCAACGAGCCAGACGAAAAAGCCGAGCGCGGTGTGATTGTGCATACAGCCTCCATCGCCGCCTTTGATGGCCAGATGGGTCAGGTGGCTTACTCAGCCACCAAAGGTGGCATTGTGGGTATGACCTTGCCCATGGCCAGAGACCTGGCCGCCGTGGGTATTCGCATCAATACCATTGCCCCAGGTGTTATGGCCACGCCACTGATGCTGGGGGCTCCGCAGCAGGTGCAGGATGGCATAGTGTCTGGCATACCATTCCCCAAGCGACTGGGTGAACCCTCAGAGTTTGGCCAGCTAGTGGTGCATATAGCCGAAAACAGCTACCTCAATGGCGAGACCATCCGTCTGGATGGCGCCGTGAGAATGCAGCCCCGCTAGTGCTTATCCGCCGGGCCACTGAAGCCGACTTCGATGCTATCTGGCCTATCTTTCACCAGATAGTATCGGCCGGCGACAGCTATGCCTATCCGCCGGACACCAATCAGACCCAGGCCCAGCATCTGTGGATGACTGTACCTGCCGCCACCTATGTGGCCGAGCAAGATGGCCAGATTCTGGGTACCTACTATATTAAAGCCAATCAGCAGGGCCCCGGTGCCCATATATGCAACTGTGGCTATATGGTGGCCCAAACCGCTCGCGGTCAGGGTCTGGCTTCGGCTATGTGCGAACACTCGCAAAAGATCGCTCTGGAAATGGGTTTCAGTGCCATGCAGTTTAATTTTGTGGCTTCGACTAACCAGGGTGCGGTCAGGCTGTGGGAAAAATTGGGTTTTGCAACTGTGGGGCGACTACCCAGAGCGTTTAATCACCCTGTGGAAGGTCTTGTGGATGCCCTGGTGATGTATAAGTGGTTGGTAGAAGAATCTGCCTAACCCCGCTGCAACCATTCAACAACCTCTTCCCGGGCCCCCCTAAATACCACCAACTCTTTTTTCTTTTCCAGTTGATAGCTATACATAGGGTCGTAGTATTCTCTGGTAATAACCGTTAACCAATGCCGATGACTGGCAAATTTATCCTGATGCTGCACCTCGATCGCTGCATCCATAGATGCCAGCAACTCCTTTGTGCGCTGACCTCCCAGGCGTTTCTGAACCCGCAGTAAGCTCTCGCGCAGATAGCGGGCAAACGCCTGCTCACCACTGGCGCCAAAATAGGCCATGGTACGCAGGTAGCGGTCCACCACATATTCCTGCCACAAACGTTCCAGCCGCTGGTCAAAATCCATATCAATCACCACAAACTGGCTCTGCGCCATGCGATCGGCAAAGTAATGGGGAATATGTCGGGCACCAATATTGCGGCTTTCATCTTCAAGTACCACCATTGACCGCGAGTGCTGGTCTTCGACCTTGAGCAGATCAATAGCAATTCGGTTTTCAAAATCGATCTGCGCCGGCTGCTCGTCCAGAGGCCGCCCAAAACTCGAGCCCTTGTGATTGGCCGCGCCCTCCAAGTCCAGCCCGGTGGGCATTGTCTGAATAATCTCGGTTTTACCTGTGCCGGTCATACCAGACAGAATGGTAAACATATTGTTAGCGCAGTAATTGGTTAAATACTCATACAGAAACCCGCGCAGGGACTTATAGCCGCCCTCAACCTTGGGGCACTCAATGCCTGCCGCTGCCAGCCACTCCTGACTTAGCTGCGAGCGCAGACCGCCGCGAGCGCAGTAGAGCACAGCACCGGGATTAGCCTGGATAAAATCCGCCCAGGCCTGCAGCCGCTGCTGTTTGGTTTCACCATGGACCAGCTGATGCCCCAGCGCAATAGCGGACTCTTGACCATGGTTTTTATAGCGAATGCCTACCTGATGACGCTCATCGTCATTCATCAACGGCAGATTAGCCGC
The DNA here is from genome assembly GCA_049623265.1 of Porticoccaceae bacterium. Taxonomy (GTDB): domain Bacteria; phylum Pseudomonadota; class Gammaproteobacteria; order Pseudomonadales; family Porticoccaceae; genus HTCC2207. Next base: position 6,247 of record JBMZST010000052.1, on the reverse strand, counting down.
AGAGGGCAGGGCGCCAGAGGCAAACTCCACCGGCGCGCGTACATCAATCATCGGCGTATCGTCCAGCAGTAGCTGCCGGTAATTATTGGTTAGGGGCAGGCTCAAGGGCAGACCCTAATACGGGGGCTGGCAGCAGTACTTACCAGCTCGCCAATGGGCTGTGCATAGCAGTCAGCCACAGCCAGCAACTGGGCAACGGTATCAGCGACCTCAGGTCTAACCGCCACCAGCAAACCACCGCTGGTTTGGGGGTCGCAGAGTAAACTTTGGCTCTGGGAGTCTGTGCCCTCAATATGTTCACCAATACTGTCCCAGTTGCGCCCGCTGCCACCGGGAACACAGCCCTGGGCCAGGTAGTCCATTACCGAATCGTCCAATACAGGGACCTGACTAAGATTGACTGTGGCCGAGAGCTCACTGCCTTGGCAGATTTCCAGCAGATGACCCAGCAGACCAAAGCCAGTGACGTCAGTCATAGCGGTGACGCCATCGATTGCAGCCAACTCGGCGCCCACCTTATTGAGCTTCATCATATTGTCCACCGCCAGACGCGCATGCTCTGGTTGCAGCTTACCCTGCTTTTCTGCCGTAGTCAGAATGCCCACGCCCAGAGGTTTGGTAAGAAACAGCTGATCCCCGGCAACCGCAGTGCTGTTTTGCTTAAGGTGCTTTAAAGCAACCCGCCCCGTGACCGCCAGCCCAAAGATGGGCTCTGGGGAGTCAATAGAATGGCCGCCCGCTAAATGAATACTCGCCTCGCCACAGGCATGGCGTCCTCCGTCAATCACTCGCTGCGCTACCTCGGCGGGCAGGCTATTAATGGGCCAGCCAAGTATGGCAATGGCCATCAGTGGTGTGCCACCCATCGCATAGATATCGCTGATGGCATTAGCCGCGGCCACCCGGCCAAACTCAAAGGGGTCATCCACAATGGGCATAAAGAAATCAGTGGTGCTAATCACCCCAGTACCGTCCCCCATGTCATAGACCGCGGCATCATCTCTGGTGCTGTTGCCCACCAGTAAATTAGCGTCTGCAGGGGCGACAAAATCAGTTTTGAGAATAGTCTCCAGCACACCGGGAGCAATTTTGCAGCCGCAGCCGGCACCGTGGCTGTACTGGGTAAGTTTGATGCGGTTATCAGGCATGGGTTGGTTCTTGGGCTTTAATGTTAGGGTCTTAGGGTACTTGGTTTGACTGTGCTTTGCATAGTTCTGTTGGCCTATTCAGTATTGGGTAATATTTTACTGCCTCAGTATCCCGCGATTGCCCTCACAGTGCTCAACCATCGTCTACACTTATGCAATAACTTTTAATCACTCAGCTAACGTCTTTAGGAGGCAGGCAATGGCGCAGTTCAAACTCACCTATTTTGATTTCGATGGGGGTCGCGCAGAACCCGCCCGCCTAGCACTCAAGCTGGGTGGTCTTCGCTTTGAGGATGTCCGTATCCCGATTCCCGACTGGGACCAGTACAGAGACCAGTTTCGTTATCGTCAGTTACCGGAGTTTGAAGTTAACGGCAAGTGGCTCAACCAGTCCAATGCTATAGCGAGGTACATTGGGCGACTCACTGGGTATTACCCAGAAGACCCTTGGGAGGCGGCGCTCTGTGATGCCATCGTCGACACCGCTGATGACACTATGAAACGCCTGATCGATACTTTCACTATGGCCGAGAATGAGAAAAAAGCCGTACGGGAAGAGTTAGTTGCCACCACCTTGCCAATGTTTTTATCTGGCCTCCATCAAAGCTTGCTGGAGCAGGGTGGCACCTTTTTTGCCGACAACCATCTGAGTATCGCAGACCTAAAAGTGTATGTGATGGTCAATGACCTCACCAATGGTCATTTGGACGATATCCCAACCACATTAGTGGCTACCCATGCGCCTGAATTATTGGTACATCAGGCCCGGGTCCGCAGTTATCTCAGAGAAAATACGCCACAGCTGGATTATGTGTGAGATTTATCACTATGGTTTTCTGAACAGAGATTAATTAAGGACAAGGAGAATATTTATGGAAAAGTTATCAGGCAGTTGCCTCTGCGGTGCAGTCAGATATACCTGCTCTCAGAGCTCTGTAATGGCCGGACATTGCCACTGCAATGATTGCCAAAAGATTAGTGGTGCAGGCCATACATCAAATATTGCCGTTCCCAAAGGTAGCACCAGCATAATGGGCGAACTTCGCTATTTTGAGCATCAGGCAGATAGCGGTAATACAGTGACGCGGGGATTTTGCCCTCAATGTGCTTGTGATATTTATATAGAAAATTCGGGGATGACGGATTTGGAATTTCTACGCGCTGGCAGCTTGGATAATCTGGAGCAATTCAAGCCTCAGCTTGCGGTTTATGCCTGTCGTAGTGCTTCTTGGGATCCTGTGGATAAGTCCTTGACTGTATTTGAAAAAATGCCCACTGGAATGTAATTGAGAACTAAGACCGACTAATTAGCGGTCTGTTGCTTCACGTATTCTCTGGGTGAGAGACCTGTCCAGTGCTTAAAGGCGCGGGTAAATGATCTTGGTTCGCTAAAGCCTACAATTTCAGACACTGCTTCAACACTCAGGCGATCATTCACAAGTTTGTGCGTGGCTTTCTCTCGCCTTAAGTTGTCTTTTATTTTCTGGTAACTGGTAGCGCTCTCCTTTAGCCGCCGATGCAATGTCTGGCTGCTCACTCCTAACTCTTTGGCCAGGTCGTGAATAGGCGCAAATACCAGCCTGTCTGGATCGCGCTGGCCGATAATCCGCTCTATCTGTGCCTCCAGCGTACTATCTGACCCAGGGATAGTCATCACATCTGCCGGTGCGTTTTGCACAAAGGCGGTTAACTCTTGATCAGAGCGCACCAATGGTTTATCCAAATATTGAGCATCGAAGATCAGGCGGTTGGCGCTGCGTTTAAACTGCAGTTGGCCGGGGAACATTATCTGTAGTTCACTGCGGTGGGTTGGCGATTTAAAAGTAAAGTGTGTCTCCCTCAATCGGATGGGTTCGCCTATATACCAGCTGGGAAAGCGATGCCAGATGACCAGCCAAAACTCAGTCATAAAGTGCTTTGGGTCCAGCTCAGGCTGGTTCATGGTAAAACTGAGCACTGCTTTGCCCTCGGCCTGGCTCAGCTTCATGGGGATATCGTTGCTGACCAAATTGTAGAAGTTAATCGCCTTGGCCAGTAACTCTCTCAATGTGCTGCAGTGACTGACCAGCTCAGCCATGGTAGCAAACAGACCGACTTTGCAGTTGTTTTGGGTAAAGCCCATAAACTCATCATCCAGTGTTTCCTGCACTGTTTTAAATAATCGTGCCACCTGATCTGTATGCACCCGCTGGTTGGGTTGGTCCATCACAGCAGGGTTGATACCTGCCCGTTCCAATGCCTGTTGCTGGGGCAGGTTTCTCTCTCTGAGGCCATGCATGCAGGATATTACATGGTGATTGCAGATGGTTGCCATAGATCGCTCCGGTGTTGATGATTATATTATTTGTGAGTTTATGTGCTTTTTATGGCAGTTAATCCTAGATTATTGATTCTAAAATGGCAATAAATGTGATTTTAGCTGTTAAAAATAGACCTACTATTAACCTCATTAGTACTGCATAGTTCATGCCAATGAAAAATACGCCGGAGGTCAAATGGCAGATAGCAAGAAAATCAGCGACTGGCAGCAGTTAGCGACCAAAGAGCGCAAGGGCGCTAGCCCGGAGGACCTGCTGTGGCAGACTCCCGAAGGCATTGAGGTAAAGCCTCTGTACACGGCGGCGGATACAGCGAATCTTGAGTATATGGACAGCCTGCCGGGTTTTGCGCCCTATAAGCGCGGTCCCAAGGCCACCATGTATGCAGGCCGGCCCTGGACTGTGCGTCAGTATGCGGGTTTCTCTACCGCTGAAGCGTCTAATGAGTTCTACCGAAAGAATCTGGCTGCGGGTCAGCAAGGCTTATCTGTGGCCTTTGATCTGCCCACTCACCGAGGCTATGACTCTGATCACCCGCGAGTGGTTGGCGATGTAGGCAAAGCCGGTGTGGCTATAGACTCGGTTGAGGATATGAAGATTCTCTTCGATGGTATTCCATTGGATAAGGTGTCTGTATCCATGACCATGAATGGCGCTGTGTTGCCGGTTATGGCCAGCTATATAGTGGCTGCAGAAGAGCAGGGTGTGGCGCCGGAGCAGCTGGCGGGCACCTTGCAAAACGATATTCTAAAAGAGTTTATGGTGCGCAATACCTATATCTACCCGCCGGAGCCCAGCATGCGGGTGGTGTCGGATATTATTGGCTACACCGCTGAGCATATGCCCAAGTTCAACTCTATTTCCATCAGTGGTTACCATATGCAGGAGGCGGGAGCCACCAATGTGCAGGAGCTGGCCTATACCATTGCCGATGGTATTGAGTATGTGCGCACGGCCATTAACAGTGGCATGGATGTGGATAAGTTTGCCCCGCGGCTATCATTCTTTTTTGCTATTGGCATGAACTTCTTTATGGAGATTGCCAAGCTGCGAGCGGCGCGGATTCTTTGGGCGACTCTGATGGAAGAAAAGTTTGCCCCCAAGGATGATCGCAGTCTGGTGCTGCGCACCCATTGCCAGACCTCTGGCGTTAGCCTGACCAGCAAGGACCCTTACAACAATGTAATGCGCACTACTATCGAAGCCATGTCGGCGGTGCTGGGTGGTACTCAGTCGCTGCATACCAATTCCTTTGATGAAGCCCTGGCGCTGCCCACGGAGTTTTCCGCGCGCATTGCCCGCAATACCCAGCTGGTGATTCAGGAGGAGACTGGCATTACCAATGTGGTGGATCCCCTGGCGGGATCTTACTATGTGGAATCCCTGACCGATGAGCTGGTAAAAGCCGCGCGCGAGGTAATTGATGAGGTGGAAGCCCTGGGCGGTATGACCAAGGCCGTAGAGACCGGTCTGCCCAAGCTGCGCATTGAAGAGGCCGCGGCCCAGCGCCAGGCCCGCATCGACCGCGGTGAGGAGGTAATAGTAGGGGTTAATAAATATCAGCTTGAGGTGGAGCCTGAGGTGGATGTGCTGGATATTGATAACACCGCTGTACGCGAATCTCAGGTTGCCCGTCTTAAGCAGGTGCGCAGCGCCAGAGACGCCCAGGCCTGCGAGCAGGCGTTGGAGGCCCTGGCTAATGCTGCGGAGACCGGTGAGGGCAATCTATTGGCGCTGTCTGTAGACGCAGCCAGAGCGCGGGCTACCGTTGGGGAAATCTCTGATGCACTGGAGAGCCAATGGGGCCGCCATAAGGCTCAGCAACGCTCTATTAGTGGCGTCTATGGTGCCGCCTACCAAGGAGACGAAGAATTTATGAGTATTAAAAATAAGGTAGAAAGCTTTGCTGAAAACCATGGCCGTCGCCCGCGTATGCTGGTGGTGAAAATGGGGCAGGACGGTCATGACCGCGGTGCCAAAGTGATTGCTACGGCCTTTGCGGATTTGGGCTTTGATGTGGATGTGGGCCCTATGTTCCAGACCCCCGAAGAGGCGGCTCAGCAGGCCATTGAAAACGATGTGCATATTGTCGGTGTATCGTCCCAGGCAGCGGGGCATAAAACCCTGGTTCCCCAGTTGATTGCCAGCCTCAGGGCCCAGGGTGCGGAAGATATTATTGTGATCTGTGGGGGAGTGATTCCCCCCAAGGATTACGATCAGTTAAGGGCAGAGGGTGTGGCCGCTATTTTTGGGCCCGGTACCAATATCCCGGTAGCTGCTGAAGAAGTGCTTGAGTTGATTAAGGAATAACCATGAAAGAAATACTGGAGCAATTAGAAGACAAACGCAGCCGCGCCCGTCTGGGCGGCGGCCAAAAGCGTATCGATGCCCAGCATGCCAAGGGCAAGCTAACTGCCCGCGAGCGTATAGACTTGCTGCTTGACGAGGGCAGCTTTGAAGAGTGGGATATGTTTGTCGAGCATCGCTGCACCGACTTTGATATGGATCAGCAGCATGTGCCTGGCGATGGTGTGGTGATCGGCTACGGCACCATTAATGGCCGGCTGGTATTTGTCTTTAGTCAGGACTTTACGGTCTTTGGTGGCGCACTCTCCGAGGCCCATGCCGAGAAAATCTGCAAACTGATGGATCAGGCCATGAAAGTAGGCGCTCCCGTGATTGGCCTTAATGATTCCGGCGGTGCTCGTATTCAGGAGGGTGTGGCTTCTCTGGGTGGCTATGCCGAGGTATTTCAGCGCAATGTAATGGCCAGCGGTGTTA
>JBMZST010000051.1:0-8714 GCA_049623265.1 Porticoccaceae bacterium | reverse complement strand
GGTGATTAATCTGGCCGTACCCGCTCCCTTTACTAAGCTGGATAAGGTTGAGGACAATGAGTGGCAGTCGGTGTTTAGTGCTCTGGTCGACCCGCTGCCCCGACTGGTCAGAGCCGTGCTGCCACAGATGATGGAACGTCAGTCGGGCAAGATTCTGCTGATGGGCAGTGCCTCGGCCCTGCGCGGTATGAAACGCGCCTCCACCTACAGTGCCGCGCGCGGCGCACAGCTGGCCTATGTACAGGCCGCCGGCGTAGAGATGGCCCCTCAGGGCATTCAGATTAATGCCATTGCTCAAAACTTTGTCGACAACCCCACTTATTTCTCTGAGGAGACCAAAGCCAATCCGGCATTTCAAGAGCGACTGGCACGAGAGGTGCCGCTGGGAAGGCTGGTGTCCATGCGCGAAGACGCCCAGTTTGCCGCCTATCTATGCTCCGATGCCGCTGACTGTTTTGTGGGTCAGGTGTTTCCTGTCAGTGGCGGCTGGGCCAGTTAAAAATTGTCGGCGACAAAGGATTATCTCGTCCCTGAGGTAGCTTTCTGATAGAGTATTGAGATGTCTCTGATTCCCGAAAAGCCTATTGTTATCTCACCCAGTCTCGCGGCAACGCTGGGCCTTGAGGAAGCTGTGCTACTGCAGTTATTGCAGGAGTGTATTGCCCATGGGGACGGGGTGCACAGCAGTGGATTTAACTGGGTGACAATTTCGGGCCAGAAATTACTGGGGCTGACGCCTTTCTGGCGCGAGGACGATATCCGTCGCCTGTCGGCCAGCCTCCATGAGAAGGGATTGCTGCTCATTGGCGGCGCTGCCTTTTCTGCCCACCAAGACTTTCGCTTTGCCTTTAACGAGGCATCAGAGCAAGCGGCTCAAACTCAGCCTGCAGCTCGCCAACCAGCCCCTCAAACCAATAGCATCCCCCATGCAGCGCAGACCATTGGCGGTAGCTGGCAACCCAGCACTGATGCTTTGCGCCAACTGGCACAGCTGGGTGTCACAGGGGAGTTTGCCCAGCAGCAGATCCCTCAATTCGTTGCCTACTGGCGCGAGCGCAATGTGCCCCGCCATAGCTGGGAGTCAAAATATATCAAAGAGGTTTGGCGTCAGTGGCAGCAGGCGGCAAGCAATCAACAGCGGCGCAGCCGTGAGGTTTCAGTGACCAGCGAGTGGCGGCCCTCACCAGACGCATTGGATATTCTGATTAAACAGGGCGGTATCAACCCCAACTTTATCGAAGACGCGGTGCCGGAATTTATCCTTTACTGGCGCGATCGAGGTGATGTTTCCAGCACCTGGGATTCTAAGTTTATTCACCATGTACGCCGCCAGTGGCAGTTTTACACTGGCATGATGGATCAGGACAGTTTGCCCCGTCCCATTCCCGCCCAGTGGCAGCCAAAGGAATCTGTTTATGATGTTCTGCAGATGGCTAATATTGACCGTCAATTTGCCCAGCAGACAATTCCCGAGTTTGTTCTCTACTGGCAGGAAAATGGCATGCCCCATGGATCCTGGAGTACCAAATTCTTACAGTATGTAAAGCGCCAGTGGGCGCGGCACAATCAACCTCAGTCAGCGAGTGTTAGTCATGGCAACCAAGGATCTCATTCAGAAGGTCGCATCCGGGATCGCAGCATCATCGACGCGCTCTCCGACCGCAGCTGGGCAAGCTAAGGCCAAGCCAGCCAGCCCTGAACTGATTGATAGCATCAATCAGATTTTTGCGCTGTTTCAGGTCAATTATCACAATCAGTACTTCGCCGCCTTTGGCGACAATACCAAGTCAGAAAATTTGGCCAAAAAACTCTGGCTTACCAAGCTCGGTGACTTTTCCCCTGAGGTGATTCTTGCTGCGGCTGAAAAAATTATTGGCGACAGTGAGTACCTACCCACCCTGCATAAAATGCTTAACGCCTGCCGCTCTGCGGGCATGCCCGCCAATCTTCCCAGTGCGCGTCGGGCCTATGAGGAAGCCTGCAATATGCCCAGCCCCAAAGCCGCGCAGGCCTGGTCTCATCCAGTGGTCTATCTTGCCGCTCGCGACTGCGGCTGGCATACATTGGCTAACGAGGTGGAGTCCAAAGCCCTGCCGGCCTTTACCCAGATCTACAACCAGTACTGTGATCTGGTGGTAGCTGGTGAGGAGTTCAGCATCGACCCCCCCCAAGCACTGCCAGAGACCACGCAGGTACTCGCCAGCAAAGAGCACAACCGTCAGCAGCTGGATCAACTCAAGCAGCTATTGAGCTAGGCCCAGCCGATGGCAGGACAACTCCTCACCCACAACTCGACGGCGCGGCGTATGGCCAAAACTATTCTCAATGGTTTTCGCAGCTATTTTGCCGACTATCTAAACGCCACCCTTAGCGCCAAGGCTCGCTTTGAAAAAGCGGATTGGCATGGGGTGCAGCAGGCCAATGTCGATCGTCTGGAGCTGTACAAAACCAAAGTAGCCCAGACCGTGCACTATTTGGAAATGGTGACCAATAAAGATATTGCCAATCTCAGCCTGTGGAGTGAAGCCAAACTAGCCTACACGCAGCTGGTATTTAACTTTCCCAACTTTGAAATTGCCGAGACTTTCTTTAACTCTGTCTTCAGCGATATTCATGATCATGACAAGATCAGTGACGATATTATCTATGTGCTCTCTTCCCAACTGATAGAGGCCCCAGAGGCCGAGTACAGTATCTTTGTGCGCTACGAGGGGGAGGGTCTTCGCGAGACCTTTAGGCGTATTCTAAAAGAGTCTGAGTTTAGCCTGCCCGGCGAGGATATAGAGCTGGATCTAGACTGTATTACTCAGGTGTTCAACCAGGAAGTTACCCCCCATCTCAAGGGGCCGATCGAACAATTGAAGTTCGATATTCTGGAGTCGACGTTCTATCGCAGCAAGGCAGCCTATATGGTGGGCCGGGTGGTGGATGGCGATCAAACTTTTCCCATGGCACTGGTTTTTCTCAATACAGAGAAAGGTCAGCTCTATGTGGACACGGCGCTGTTTAACGACGACGACCTCAGTGTTGTCTTCAGCTTTACCCGCAACCACTTTATGGTGGATGCCCCTCTGCCCTACCAGTATGCGCATTTTTTAAAAACCCTGATGCCGCGCAAACTGGACTATGAGATCTACAACAGTCTGGGTTTTCCCAAACATGCAAAAACTGAATTTTATCGACAGCTAGTGGGTCATCTGGATAATTCCAGCGACCAATTTATTGTGGCGCCAGGTATCAAGGGCATGGTGATGACCGTATTCACCCTGCCCTCGTACAATATCGTCTTTAAAATTATCAAAGATAAATTTGCGCCACCCAAGGAAGTGACCCATCAGACGGTACGCGAAAAATACCGCCTGGTATCTCGCCATGATCGCATTGGTCGCATGGCCGATACTCAGGAGTTTGATAATCTGGTGTTCCCCTTGGACCGCTTCTCGGATGAGTTAATCGAAGAATTACAGAAGGTAGCCAGTTCCTCAATCGAGATACGCGGCGATAAGCTGGTTATCAAGCATCTCTACACCGAGCGCTATATGACGCCACTAAATATCTATCTGGAGACTGCCGACGACGATATGATACGCAGCGCTATGGAAGAGTACGGCAACTGCATTAAGCAGCTGGCTGCCGCCAATATATTCCCCGGCGATATGCCACTGAAAAACTTTGGCGTCACCCGCCATGGCCGCGTGGTCTTTTATGATTACGACGAAATTGCCACGCTGACCGACTGTAACTTCCGCACCATTCCTCAGCCGCGCAACGAACAGGAAGAGATGCAATCTGGCACCTGGTATACCGTGGGCCCAGACGATATTTTCCCCGAGGAATTTAGGTTATTTTTCTCCGGCAATACTAAGGCGCGAACCATGTTTGAACAGATTCATGGGGAGCTTTATGAGGTCAGTTTTTGGACCGGACTGCAGGAACAGATTCGCAACGGCTATGTGGTCGATGTCTTCCCCTACCGGCGCGCCAAGCGCTTTGATCGCGGCAAAGACTCTATACTGGAAGTCTTTTCTGACTAGCCCTTAACGGTAGGGCAAAAACTCTCTGCGCTGACCGGCGCTGATTTCAATGCCCTCTATACCCACAACCACCAGGGTCCAGTGTTTGTCCAACTTGTCCCCCTGGCGAAAACTTCCGCCATTGGCAAACAGCCGATTTGATGCCGAGCCCTCCGCCATATACATATGGCCTGAAATTTGGAGCTCTGGCAATGGTAGGACATCTGGCTCGGGCATAGCAGCGGGCGCGGATACAGGTGCAGGGGTTTCAATCACGCGGGTTATGGGGGCCGACTGGTTGGCCTCCAGGATCGGCTGTTGCGCCGGAGTCTGGGGCCTGGTCAGCAGCCCTGAATAAAGCACTACAGCGATCACCAGAGCAACTAGACAGACCATTAGGACCCATGCTTTTGGCCAATCAGATTTAGATGACTGCTGATAGGGGTCCCAGTTAGAGCTGGCAAAATCGTCCAGTTCTTTGGGGTCTTCCCGCAGGCGGTCTCGTTCGGCTTTTTTTAGAGCATCGAGAATATAGGACATTAGTTGCTACCCTCTGTCAGCAGGGGAATATCCGCTTGGGTCAACTGATTTAAGCGCAGCAGTGTTTCTCTTCCCACTACGCCGTCAGTGGTAATGCCCTGCTCGCGCTGAAAACTGAGTACCTGATTGGCAATCGCCTGGGTATAGCGGCCACCGCTGATAACAGCCTCTGCATTCTGGTCCACTTGCTGTAGTTGGCTCTGCAGCCAGCTGACCGCCTGCGCATCTCTATCACCCAGCGCCAAGCGCTCAGCCTCTATGGGCGGGCGCCACAGATAGGTAAAACTGCGCGACCATCTATCTCGGAACGTCTGGCTATCCAGCAGCTGGCTGTCGGAGCCGCCGGCAAGACTAAACCCTGCACTATTGATTCCCGTTAACAGATAGCTTTTTAAATAGCCTGCCTGGGTCTCAAGGCGCACTATGCCGGGTCGATTAATAATCTCTAGATCCAGCACCTCGGCATCGATAATGCGCTCAATTTTTAGCCCCTGAAATTCGGCAACTGCAGCAAAGTCTTCCTGGGAGTAGACCTCTGTGTTACTGATGGACCAGAGACTTAATAGCTGGGCAAATGGATTTAGGGTTGGGGATTCTTTATTGGCTGAGGGCTCTCTATTTGCTGAGGGCTCTTTATAAGCCGAGGGCTCTCTGTTGGCTGAGGGCTCTTTATAAGCTGACGGCTCTTTATAGGCTAAAGGCTCTGCATCAACCGAGGAATTGCCAGCGCCGGGGGCGGCGGTGATTAGCCAGGTGACCGCTATAAGCAGCGCGGCGGCTAAACCATGGGGCCAATACTTGATCAGCGGATGGGGTAGTTTTTGCTCGCCGAGGATTTCTACTGAGGCCTGTTTGATCAGTTTTGGGGTGATGGTTCTGGTTTCGGTAGAGTAGGCCGCCAATAGAGAATGCTGGCAGACCAGATTGATTAGCCTTGGCACGCCTTGGGTCAGCTTGTACAGCATCGACATACAGGCACTATCAAACAGCGGCTGCTTTGCTCCGGCGCGGTGCAGGCGGTGATTGACGTAGTTGGCTAGGTCGTCCTTATCCAGGGGCAATAGATGAAATCTGGATACCACCCGCTGATTTAGCTGACGCAGCTCTTTTTGTGCCAGTATCTCCAGCAACTCCGGCTGCCCTACCAATAAAATATGCAGCAGTTTGTGAGTGTGGGTTTCCAGGTTGCTGAGCAGCCGCAGGGTCTCCAATACCTCGGCGGTCAGGTTCTGCGCCTCTTCAATCACAATCAGGGTTTTCTTTCCTTGAGCATGGGCCTGAAGCAGGTCCTGATTGAGGGCATCGGTACAAATTTTGGTGAAGGAAAGGCCGGTGCTACTGGGCAGCTCGATGGACAGTTCGTCGCAGATACTGGCCAGAGCGTCACTGACCTCCAGTTTGCTGTTAAGCACATAGGCCACACGCACATGGGCTGGCAGGCGCTTGAGCATGGTGCGGGTTAAGGTGGTTTTGCCAGTGCCTACCTCGCCTGTCAGCAGAATAAACCCACCCTCGCGGTCCAGGCCATACTTAAGGTGCGCCACGGCCTGGCGATGGTGGTTGCTGGGATAGAGAAACCCAGGATCGGGCACAATCGAGAAAGGTTCTCGAACAAGACCAAAATGCTTGAGATAAATACTCATAGCTGGTGGTTACTCTGTTGCCTGTTGTGCCTCTTGGTTTTGCAAAAATTCTTCCAGCTGCCTGGTAAGGGGGCCTTCTTTTTTGCCGTTTAAATCTCTGGTGATCAGGTGCTCAAACTTGTTTTTGGAGACCTTGCGCGCATCCTCTGCAGTGCGAATGATGGTGGGGCGAATAAACATCATCAACACCTTTTTGTTGTCTCCTTTTACCGAGGAGCGGAACAACCGGCCTAGCAGTGGGATATCTCCTAACAAGGGCACCTTGGAGGCACTGTCCGATGTCTGATCCTCAATAAGCCCACCCAGCACCAGTAGCTCGCCATCCTGAATCATCACATTGGTCTGCATGGTGCTTTTGGACGTGGTCTGCAACCCGGGCTCGCCACTCTTAACCTTGGAGGACTCCTGTTCAATCTCCAGCCGCACCCCATTGCCTTTGCTGATCTGAGGTTTGACCTTCAGCATCACACCCACCTCTTCACGGTTAACGGTGGTAAAGGGATTACCGCTGGAGGTATTGCTGCTGATACTGGAAAAGCTACCGGTAACAAAGGGCACTTCCTCACCCACGGTCAGAGAGGCCTCTTCGTTGTCCAATGTCACAACCGAGGGCGTGGACAAAATATTGGTGGCACCATCGGTTTTAAGTGCCTGAATAAGGATACCCATACCTTTGCCGGTATCCTGGTCGAAGTCACCAGCCACGCCCAGTGCAGATTGCGGCAGGCTGCCGATGGCTGTTGCCAATGTGGCGGAGTCTGCCTCGCCGTTAACACCCACCCCCAGCAGAGAGCCCAGCAGCTGATCGAAATTGGTCAGATAACCACCGCGACGCTTGCTGGCATAGGCCAACTCCGTACTCAAAGTCTTGGCCTGAGACTCGGACAACTCGGCAATCACCGCTTCAATTAACACCTGAGGGCGGGACAGGTCCAGCTTGCTGACCACATTTTTAATCTCGCGAATAACCGCCGAGGGCGCAGCCACAACCAGCGCATTATTGAGCTCGTCGATTTCAATTTTATAGGCGGTTTTAGCCTTGTCTTTGGCGCCAGCTTCACCGGCGAGACGCAAAAAGATATCTGACTGCAACATACCTTCAACTATAGGCTTCATCTCGGAGGCGCGGGAGTAATCCAGGTAGATAACCTCGACGCTGCCTTTTTTGGTTGAGGGTAAGTCAAGGGATTTGAGCATGGTCTTAAATGAGGTTCGGGCAATACTGGAGCCACTGACGATCACACGATTGTTTAAGCCATCTTCAACTAGTGACAGTTCCTGCTTCTGCAATTGCTTTAACTGCCCTGCAATATGCACGGCTTCAGCCGCCGAAATATACTCCAGATTGATCACCTCTACGGCGATTTGATCCGGATCATCCATCTGGGCAATTAGGCGCTTTACTTGGTCCACATTGCTGCGTATATCAGAGATAACCAGATAGTTACTCTGGCTAAAGGCCTGTAGTCGCGCTCCGCTGCTCATCATCGGCTTGAGTACCGGCACCATGGTGGCCGCCTGCACATATTTAATCTTTAGCACTTCGGTCTGCAGCCGGTTGTCACCGCTGCCACCAGCAAAATTAAAGGACTGATTAAAGGGCACTACCCGAATCACAGCGCCGTCTTCGATAGCCTGGAACCCCTGCACCTGAATTGCGGACAGCACCGCCGGGTAGAGCAGTGCCGAATCTATGGGGTCTGGCGCAATAATCGTGACCTTGCCTTTGACCCGCGGGTCCAGCACAAAGGACTTGCCGGTGATCTCGGCCACACTCTCGATAACGCTGCGAATATCCGCATCGCGAAAGTTAATCCGCACCTGTTCATCGGCGCTGGCCTCGGCTATCAGGCAGAGTGCAAAAATTAGGGAGCCGAGCCATGAAGTAAGACTGCGCCCTTTGGACTGAGAACCGGCTGCCATAATATGTGTCCGCTTAGTTATTTTGATTGTCATTTTATCGGGTTAATCCAAGGTTCGGTAATATTTTCGCTGACAGACTGGCAGCATTGACGTAGATAATTTCTTCTTGGCCTTGCCGCATAACTGTCACCGGCAGGCTGTTACTGGTGCTGTAGTTGACCCACTGGGCTGGATTGGCCATTAGGTCCTGTACTGACTTGCCATCGACCTGGACCACTATATCGCCCTCTTGCAGAGCAGCTACTGAGGTGAGTTCTGCCGATAGATTATTGAGTTTAAGCCCGGCTCCACCGCCCGCCATGACCGGCACGGCGCCAAACATATTGGCCAGGGCAAAGCCCTCTTCGGGCTGATTGCCGGGAGCAGCAGAACTCTCCGCTGGTGACAGCTGCTGGGTTTCAATAATGCCCTCGGGCTTCTTCATTACCACCTGCTCGGTCACCCCGTTTTTACGCACCACAATCCTAAAGGTCTCTATATCGATCAGGCGAAAACCACCGCTGAGATCATCGCCAATACTGTAGACCGCCTCTGGTTTGCCATTCATCTTCAGTGTCGCCAGAGAATTTTCGCCGGCCATCATAATCCCAAGGAG
>JBMZST010000050.1:0-9021 GCA_049623265.1 Porticoccaceae bacterium | reverse complement strand
GCCATGGGCATTGAGTCTGGCTATATGACCACAGTGCATGCCTATACCAACGACCAGCAACTCAGCGACGTCTACCATTCAGATGTTTACCGTGCACGATCGGCTACCCAATCTATGATTCCCACCAAAACAGGTGCGGCGGTCGCTATTGGCGATGTGATGCCGGAATTAGCTGGCAAGCTCGACGGTCTGGCGGTGCGGGTCCCAACCATCAATGTGTCACTGGTCGATCTTACCTTTAATGCTGGCAGAGACACCTCCATTGACGAGGTAAATCAAATTCTTAAGCAAGCTGCCGACGGCGAGCTAAGCGAAGTACTGAGCTACTGTGACGACCCTCTGGTCTCTGCTGATTACAACCATATTCCCTACTCCAGTAACTTTGACTCGCTGCAAACCCGCGTCAACGGATCACTGGTTAAGGTTATGGCCTGGTACGACAATGAATGGGGTTTCTCTAACCGCATGCTCGACAACAGCATCGCTCTACTGAGCGCTCCCGAGTAACTCCATGCCCCGCAGAACAAAAATTCTGGCCACGCTTGGCCCCGGCAGCAGCCATGATCAGGGCATCAGAGATCTTATTGTTGCCGGCGTCAATGTCTTTCGCCTCAACTTCTCCCACGGCAGTGCCGAGGAGCATACCCAGCGTGCGGAAACAATTCGACGAATGGGTAAAGAGCTTAAAACGCCAGTGGGCATCCTCTGTGATATGCAGGGACCAAAGATTCGTATTGGCAGCTTTGAGGCCGATAGGAAAATCCAGCTTGCTGAGGGCGACAGATTTTCGCTCGACAGCCAGATGGACCCGGGTCTAGGTAACGACGAACGGGTGTTTATTGCTCAGGAGTTGCTTGAGGACATAGATCAGGGGGATACACTTCTATTGGATGATGGCCGCCTAACGCTGCAGGTGGTGGAAAAAACCGCCCATGCAGTAGCCTGCTCTGTTACCCAAGGCGGTGTGCTCTCTAGCAAGAAAGGTGTCAATAAATTTGGTGGTGGTCTATCAGCAAATGCGCTGACTGACAAAGATAAAGCCGATATCAAAACCGCAGCTGCGCTCAATACCGACTATCTGGCCATCTCTTTTGTGCAATCCAGCGAGGATATCGAAGAAACAAGAAGCCTGCTTACCGCAGCGGGAAGCAATGCCCATATTATTGCCAAGGTTGAGCGCGCTGAAGCAATTACTGACGAATTTTTACCTGGCATTATCGAGAGTGCTGACGGTGTTATGGTTGCCCGTGGCGATCTGGGCGTGGAAATTGGCGATGCTAACCTTGTGGCCGTACAGAAGCAACTGATCGAAGCCGCTAACTCAGCCAACAAGGTAGTGATTACCGCGACCCAGATGATGGAGTCGATGATTAGCTCTCCTACGCCGACCCGCGCTGAGGTATTTGATGTCGCCAATGCCGTGCTGGATGGCACCGACGCGGTAATGCTGTCTGCAGAGACGGCTGTAGGAGACTATCCAGTAGAAACGGTTAAAGCCATGGCCAGAGTCATTGAGGGCGCAGAAAAGCACCCCCTGGCCCAGCGTTCCAAGCACAGAATGCACCAGACTTTTCAGCGTATTGACGAATCTTTGGCGCTGTCAGCTATGTACGTGGCCAACCACTTGCATGGCGTCAAAGCGGTAATCTGTATGACCGAGACCGGCTTTACACCGCTGTTAATGTCGCGTATTACCTCATCTCTGCCGATTTATGCCATGGCACAGAAGCTGGGTACCTGCGAAATCACCGCGCTCTACAGAGGCGTGGTTCCTGTGCCATTCGATACCTCAAACCTCGACCCCTCTGAGGTCAACCACTGCGCGGTTGAGACATTGCGTGAGTACGATGCAGTGAGCGACGGCGATCTGGTTCTGATTACCAAGGGGGACTTTGTCAATGTCCATGGTGGCACCAATACGTTAAAAATTGTTCGCGTTGGCGACGTTATTCGCTAGCCTGAAAAACCGTCTCTTCCCAGGCCATGGATGGCCTACCTTTAAGCAGACCTGATTCTTCCCAATGCCCTATTTCGCCCAGTAGATCGCCAGTGGCGCAACCTGTTGATTGAGGATTGCACGAATCGGCAGTTCGGTAGCATCATCGCCATTTTGCGCAGCCTGCAGCACATCCTGCTTGTTTGATCCGCTGATATGAATAATCAACTGGCGGGTGTCCAACAGTCTCGGCAAGGTCATGCTCATTCGCTGATGAGGCGCTACCGTCGGTGTGACGGCAATGGCTGTGCGCCCCGAGTCCATAGACAGACCCAACGCCAGAGCATCGGCACCAGGAAACAGTGACGCTGTGTGACCATCATCCCCCATACCTAAAATAACGACAGTAAACTGCCCTGTGGCGGCCAGCGCCTGCTCGCACTCTGACTCTCCATCCACTGCATTGACGGCAGCATTTTTCAAACTAATGAATTGTGCCTGATGGGCTTCGTTGATCAGTAGGTTCTCACGCACCAACTTTTCATTGCTGTCCTGGTGATCCGCATCTACCCAGCGCTCATCGGCTAGAGTCACAGTAACCGCACTCCAATCCAAAAGCTGTTGCGACAGCAGATGGAAAAATCCCATCGGTGTTCTTCCTCCAGAGACCACTAGAGAGGCTGCACCCCTTGCCTCGATATCGGCTGACAGTAGGGCTACCACTTTTTCGGCAAGTGCAATATCCAGAGCCGAGGTATTTTCAAATTCAAGCCTAGTCATACTCAGCCCTCATGCCAGCTGCGGTTGTCATTTTCGATTAGCATTTCAGCCTTAGCTGGTCCCAGAGAGCCTGCGCTGTAGGCCTTTGTGCCCATTTTTTGATCCATCCAAGCATCGAGTAATCTGTCACACCAGCGCCAGGAGGCCTCAATTTCATCACGGCTGACAAATAGCCACTGGTCGCCTTTGATCACTTCCAAAATTAAGCGCTCGTAGGCATCGGGAATTCTTGCCTCACCCTCAGAATCAAAGAAATCCAGGTTCAACACCCGCTTTTCGACGCCCATACGCTCTTTCAAGCTATGTTTTTTAGAGACCATCTCCAGCTGAATACCTTCATTTGGCTGCAGATTAATAATCAGACGGTTATTGGCGTCATCATCGGTCTCGGGGAATAGGGAATGGGGATTATCCTTATAGGTAATCACCACCTGGGTCACCTTTTCCTTCATACGTTTACCAGTGCGCAGATAGAAGGGTACGCCGTTCCAGCGCCAGTTATCCACATAGACTTTTAGGGCCACATAGGTTTCATTGTTACTGCTGTCACCCGTACAGCCCTCTTCTTCCATGTAGCCCACCACTGGGTCACCAGCAATCCAGCCTGCGGAGTACTGTCCGCGCACTGCCTGATCGGCCACATTGTCGGCATTGATCGGGCTCAGCGCTCGCAACAGCTTAACTTTTTCAGCGCGAATCTCGTCGGCTTCCAGCGAATTTGGCGGCTCCATAGCGACCATGCAAAGCAGCTGCAATAAGTGATTCTGCACCATATCGCGCAACTGTCCCACCTTGTCATAGTAGGACCAGCGACCCTCGATACCCACGGTTTCAGCCGCGGTAATCTGCACATGGTCAATACAGCTGTTGTCCCACTGAGAGTTGATCATGCGGTTGGCAAAGCGCAGCGCCAACAAATTTTGTACTGTCTCTTTGCCCAGATAATGGTCGATACGGTAAATATTGCGCTCGGGGAAATAACGGCCAACCGTATCATTCACTTCTTGAGAGCTTTTAAGATCGTGGCCGATTGGCTTCTCTAAAACAATGCGCGAGGACTTGTCCACGCACCCGGCATCATTCAGATGCTTGCATATAGAGCCAAAAATACTGGGCGGCGTTGCCATATAATAAATCATGGTGCGCTTTTCTAATGACCAGTCTTTAAGCGCCGAGAATTGTTTCTTCTGAGAGAAGTCGATACGGATATATTGCAGTCGCTGGCTAAACTTTCTCCACACTGCCTCATCCCAGTCTGCCTCCGTCAAGGTTGCCTTGAGGGACTCCTGAGTCTGCTGGATAAAACCAATGCTATCCATGTCTTCACGAGCTACTCCCGCAATGCGGACACTGTCGGTCAGCAAGCCCGCCTTATCCAGTTGATAGAGCGCAGGAAATAGCTTGCGCTTGGATAGGTCGCCACGGGCGCCAAAAATAACCAGATCAATATTGTTGCTCATCATAAACCCCAGTAGTTATCGACTACATTCAGACTTCTATTTACTTTGCGCTTTTGGGCTAGCGGCCAACTCAACAGCTTCTCGAGCCAACTGTTCTATCCCAGCCCAATCCTTGTCATCAATCAGCTTTGACTGAGCTATCCAAGAACCGCCCACGCATAATACGTTTGGCAGCGCCAAGTAATCCATTACATTGTGCAGACCAATGCCGCCCGTAGGGCAGAAGTTGATATCTGCAAATGGTCCTGCAAAAGACTTTAGCACCGCTGTGCCACCAGCCGCCTCTGCCGGGAAAAATTTGAAGTTGCGGTGACCATACTCCATACCACGCATCAACTCACTGACCGTGGATATACCAGGCAAAAATGGTATCGCCGAATTTGCCGCCGCTCTCAGCAAGCTATCTGTGGCGCCAGGCGAAATCATAAACTGACAACCCAAGTCCTCAGATAGCTTAAGCTGCTGTTCTGTACATACGGTGCCGGTGCCCACAATGGCCTCTGGAACCTGTTTAACAATTTCACGGATGCCCTCTACCGCCGCCTCAGTTCTAAGGGTAACTTCAAGTACTTTCAAACCACCGGCGATCAACGCCTGAGCTAGTGGCACCGCATCCTCTACTCGATTCAAGGTAATGACTGGAATCACCGGATTACCAGCTAATAAATTGCGCACAAACAACTCCTTAAATTTGCTGTAATTTTTTCGCCGCACCCAGAAGGCCCAGGTTGCTGCGAATTACTAAATAGACAGGTATCGGCTGTAAGTAGCTGACAAAGCGCCCCTTGTCCTCGAACTTGCTGCGAAAACCACTGTTTATAAAAAATTCTTGGAAGCGTGGAATCACGCCGCCTGCGATATAGACGCCACCCTTAGCACCAAAGGTCAGGGCCAGGTTGCCCGCGGCAGAGCCCATGCCCTCACAGAACATATTTAACGTCTGTAGAGCTCTCTCGTCCTGGCTTTCCAGGGCCGCCGCCACGACTTCTGCCGGAGTTTGATACTGAGCCTCCGCCCCATGAATGGAACAGAGCGCTGTGTATATATTTAAAATACCTTTGCCAGATAGCAGTCGCTCGAGAGACACGCGACCGTAGCGCTCACGCAGGCAGTCCACCACATCGCTCTGTACATCATCGATAGGCGCATAGTCGGCATGGCCACCCTCGGTATCCACCACATGGTAACCATGGGCGTGGCGCACCAGCCCCGCAACACCCAGACCTGTTCCCGCGCCTAAAATACCAATGGGCTTGGTATCCACTGCATCAGCACCGCCAACCTTTACCAGGTCGCTATCGTCCAACTCGGTAATTCCATGAGCCACCGCCTCAAAATCATTGATTACCGAGAGGCGGTCACAGTTAAGAAGCTGCTTGAGTTGAGTCTTGGTAAATTTCCAATGACTGTTGGTAAAGGCAATCTCTTCGTTGTCCGCGGGGCAGGCCACAGCAAAGCAGACATTGGTCGGAGCATCGCGCCAGCCGGTAGCCTCGGCAATCTCGGCAAGCAAACCATCGATCAAGTCCGCGAACTGAGGATACTCCTCGACGGAATGATGAAACTCATATTCACTCTCCAGGCTGCCATCGTCTAATAGCGCTGAAAAGCGGGCGTTGGTGCCACCAATATCTGCAACGAGATTCCAGTTTGTGCTCATGGCTTATTCTCCCCCAAACAGGTAGGAGGCACCCTGCTCTGCATTGCTAATATTACTGCGATTCACCGCAAACAACTCACGGCCACAGCCGCGCTGACCCGCGTCAGACTGAGGCGCTGCATCGCGGGCCTCAAGCTCAGCCGTGTCACCCACAAACATCAGCTCACCAGTGACCGCATTGACGCGAATAATATCGCCATCCTGCACCTTGGCCAGAACACCGCCATCGGCGGCCTCGGGTACCACATGTATGGCCGCTGGTACCTTGCCCGAGGCTCCAGACATACGCCCGTCAGTTACCAGAGCGACACTGTGCCCGCGGTCCTGCAGTGTGCCGAGGAAAGGTGTCAACTTGTGAAGCTCGGGCATACCCAGCGCCTTGGGCCCCTGATAGCGCACGACAACCACACAGTCTCTGTCCAGAGAGCCAGACTTAAACAGCGGTTCCAGATCATCCTGTGCATCTATAACAACAGCGGGCGCCTCAACAATTTGATTCTCTGGTGCAACTGCAGATACCTTAATCACACCACGGCCCAGATTACCGCTCATCAAGCGGAGGCCACCTTCATCAGAAAACGGCTTATCAACAGTGGTGAGCACCTCGGTATCCAGAGGTACTTGCGGCGACTCCTGCCATACCACCTTATTGTCGTCGTCAAGCCTTGGTTCCTGAGTAAAGTCAGCAAAGTTAGTGCCCCAGGAGGTGCGGGCATCGGCATGCATAAAGCCGGCATCCAACAGCTGACGGAACAGGCAGCTAGTGCCCCCGGCGGCATGGAAGTGATTTACATCGGCCTGTCCATTGGGATACACCCTAGCCAACAAGGGCACAGCGGAAGACAGATCAGAGATATCATCCCAGTTGAGAATAATTCCCGCTGCTCGGGCAATCGCCACCAGATGCATGGTGTGGTTAGTGGAGCCACCAGAAGCCAACAGCGCCACTGTGCCGTTGACAATGGCTCGCTCATCAACAATCTCGCCCACGGGCCGGTAATCATTGCCCAGCGCCGTAATGCGAGCCAGCTGATAGCCGGCTTCAGCAGTTAGCTTTTCCCGCAAAGGGTTTTCTGGATTGACAAAAGAACTGCCGGGCATCTGCAGACCCATGGCCTCGAGCACCATCTGGTTACTGTTGGCAGTACCGTAAAAAGTACAGGTACCTGCACTGTGGTAGGACTCCAGCTCCGCTTGCAACAGTTCGTCACGCCCTACTTTACCCTCGGCATAGAGCTGGCGAATACGCTGCTTTTCCTTGTTGGGCAGTCCGGATTCCATGGGTCCTGCAGGCACAAACAGCGCAGGCAGGTAGCCAAAGCTCAACACACCCATAATCAGACCGGGAACAATCTTGTCGCAGATACCCAGCGCCAGTACACCGTCAAACATCTGATGAGACAGGGACATGGCCGTGCACTGGGCAATAAGATCGCGACTGAGCAAACTCAGTTCCATGCCGTCCTGCCCCTGAGTCACACCATCGCACATGGCTGGAACCCCACCGGCAACCTGGGCCGTGCAACCTATCTCACGCATCGCCTGCTTGAGCTGGTCTGGATAGGTGGCATAGGGCTGGTGAGCCGACAACATATCGTTGTAGGACGTCACAATAGCCATATTGCCGGACTCCATCATCTTCAGGCTATTTTTGTCCTCTTCACCACAGGCAGCGAAGCCATGGGCAAGATTGCCGCAGCTGAGTTTGCCGCGTTCGGGCTGATTGTTGCGATCTTCAGCAATCTGGCGTAAATAATCAGCGCGCGATGAGGCGCTGCGCTCTATAATGCGCTGCGTAACAGCAGCTACTTGGGGATTGATCTGGCCCATAATGGCTCCGAAGTGATATTGGGTTAATTGTAACAAAATTACATAAATTAACCATATTTAATCCGTTATACTGGGGATAAATGTAATTTTATTACAGCATAACTGGATAATTGCGGCAGTTTTAGCCGGCAGTGATTTTACGCCTTTAACCAACAGTCTCAAATAGGAAAACAAGCAATCATGAACAGCAAAAGCTACTCACCCACCGCCACCTCGGCCTGGTCTAATCTTACCGCCGAGGCCGACGCCATAGCTGGGGTTCGAATTACCGACCTATTTGCCGCAGATCCAGAGCGTGTCGATAAATTCTCCGTCGGCACTGGTGAGCTAATGCTAGATTTCTCCAAGCATCTGGTCACCGATAGCATTTGGTCAGAGCTGCTGAATCTAGCCGAGCAGTCACCGCTGCAAAGTCACCGCGCAGCCATGTTTGGCGGCGAGCCAATTAACAGCACAGAGAATCGCGCGGTATTGCACGCCGCCCTGCGCGCTGAACCAGAGGACGCCAATAGCGACGCTGCTAGGGAGCGCATTGCACAGGTCAAGCAACAGCTACAGGCGGTTAAATTAGCCAGCGATAAGATTCGCGCCGGGCAGTGGCTGGGTAGCACCGGTAAAGCGATCACGGATGTTGTCAATATCGGCATTGGCGGCTCTGATTTGGGCCCCAAACTGGCCTGCGCTGCGCTGGAAGAGTTCGCTCATCCGGGAATAAACCTGCACTTTATCTCCAATGTCGATGGCGCCGAAATACTGACCACTTTAAAAAAGCTCAATCCGGAGACCACTCTGGTGGCACTGGCCAGCAAGACATTTACCACCCAGGAAACACTGCTAAATGCCAAAACGGCCATTCGCTGGTTTGAGCAGACTCTGGGTCTGGAAAACGCTCAGAGCAGCAGCCACTTTGTCGGCTTAACGGCTAATCCAGACAATGCCAGAGCCTATGGGATTCCCGCCGATCAGATTCTGGAGTTCGCTGAATGGGTGGGTGGGCGCTACTCGCTGTGGTCCAGCATTGGCCTGTCTATTGCCATCTGTATAGGCTTTGAGCAATTTGAGCAAATGCTGGCTGGCGCACAGGAAATGGATACCCATTTTCAGCGGGCACCTTTGGCGCGCAATATGCCCGTGATTATGGCGCTGCTGGGCATCTGGTACAGCAACTTCCTAAAGCTGGAGACGACCGCGGTCATTCCCTATTGCGAGCGCCTCTTGCTGCTGCCGTCCTACCTCCAGCAGCTGGATATGGAGAGCAATGGCAAGGCCACCAGTCTCAGTGGTGAAGGAGTGGACTATGATACTGGCGCTATTCTCTGGGGACAGACCGGCACCAACGGCCAGCATGCATTTTT
>JBMZST010000049.1:0-9034 GCA_049623265.1 Porticoccaceae bacterium | reverse complement strand
GATCGAGGTCAGGAGTTGCGCCTGCGCGAGAGCTCCTTGACGACTCAGTTGACCAGCATCCGCGAAGGCATTGGGCGTCTAGAGGTACAGGTTGAGCGTCTGCAAGAGCGCCGCGAGCAGTTGCGCGAAGCCTTCAACATTAAAGAAGATCCCACCGAAGCCCACAAGATCGAGCTTGAGGCTCAGCTCGAGGCGCGTCTGTTAGTTGACGCCGAGATGACTGATGCCAAGGCCCTGGTGGATGCCACAGAGCATCAAATGCGCGAGCAGGAGAAGCTGCGTGGTGAGTTGGAACAGGATGTTCAGACGGTGCGGGGCAAGCTGGAACAGCAACGTATTTCCGCCCAGGAAATCAGCACACTCAGTCGTACCATTGAGGAGCAGATTGCCGAGAAACAAGCCGATCTCAATGTGTTGTTGGACAATCTGGCGGAGGATGCCGCGTTGATCGACTGGGAAGAGCAGCTGGAGTTGATTGGCAATCGCATTCAGCGTCTGGGGCCGATTAACCTGGCAGCTATTGACGAATACAAAATTGAGTCCGAGCGCAAAGATTATCTGGATCAGCAAAATTCAGAGCTGGAAGATGCCCTGAATACATTGCAGAACGCCATTCAAAAAATTGATCGCGAAACCCGCACCAGGTTTAAAGAGACGTTTGATCTGGTCAATGGCCATATCCAAGAGCTGTTCCCCAAGTTGTTTGGCGGTGGCCATGCCTATTTGGAAATGACGGGCGAAGATTTGCTGAACACGGGCGTTACCCTGATGGCGCGCCCACCGGGTAAAAAGAATTCATCGATCCATCTGCTGTCCGGTGGTGAAAAAGCCATGACGGCGATTGCTATGGTGTTCTCTATCTTTAAATTGAACCCAGCACCTTTCTGTATGCTCGATGAGGTGGATGCTCCACTGGATGATGCCAATGTGGGGCGCTACGCTAATATGGTTAAAGAGATGTCTGATCAGGTGCAGTTTATCTTTATTACCCACAACAAAATTTCCATGGAAGCGGCCAACCAGTTGATGGGTGTCACCATGCATGAGCCCGGTGTTTCGCGACTGGTGACAGTAGATGTTAATCAGGCGGCCGAATTGGCTGAGGCTTGATAAGCTGTGTTGCACAGCACCGCGACACTGAAAAAAAACTTTGTTTTTTTTCAGTGCGAACTACAATAACAAAAGTTTAATTAAAGATTGAGCAAGCCCTGACTATGGACTTTTTTGGCCCACGTGAAGTTCTCATAATTGTGATAGCTCTGGTGATTATTGCCATGGTGCTTGATGGTGTTCGCCGTGTGAAACGCAACCGCTACGAAAAACTGCAAATGTCGTCGCGCAAATTGCAGAGAGCTGCGGTCGATGGCACAGACGATCTCGATGAGCTCCACAATGCGCAGTTCCCTTCGGGTGGATCCAGAGTCGTGGGTATTCGCGATGATGCCGATATCCAAGAGGCAGAGGCCAACTTTCGTCGCAACGCCAATCCCGGCGATTTCAATTTTTCCCGCCAGCCTCAACAAGAGCAGTTTGATCTAGATAACTCAATTTTTGAACGTGAGCGCGCTCAGCTGAATGAGATCAACGCGCGGGAAGCCGAACAGAGGCAGGCCCAGTCGGCGAGCACTGGCAGCGAGCCAAGCGAAGGTGAGCAAGATGTTCTGGTGATGCATCTTATGGCCAGCAAAGGCGAACACATACAGGGTCAGGCTCTAATGGACGCCGTGCTGTCTTGTGGGTTTTTATTTGGTGGCAATAAGTTTTTTGACCGCCATATCAATGATGATGGCACCGGAGAAGTGCTGTTTAGTTTGGCCAATCTGCTCAATCCGGGCACCTTTGATCTCAAGACCATGGCCGAGATGGAAACCCCAGGTGTCACACTGTTTATGATTGTTGATCAGCTGTCAGATCCGGTCGCCGCCTTTGATACCATGATTGATGCGGTCGATAAATTAGTGGCCGAATTGCATCTCAATGTGATGGATGAGTCGCGCAGCTCCATGACCAAGCAGACCATCGACCATTACCGCCAGCGTGCCACCATGGCATCAGCGCGGCGTGAGCAGGCTGGCGAATAACCAACGGCGAACTACATGGCACATATTCCAGAGCACGTTCTCAGTGACTACGAACGTCTCAAGGACGAGTTAAACCAGCATAACCACCGTTACTACGTATTGGACGACCCCTCGGTCCCCGACGCTGAGTTCGATCGTCAGATGCGTCAGTTGCAGGACTTAGAAGCTCAGTACCCCAGTCTTAGAACTAGCGATAGCCCCAGTCAGCGGGTGGGTGGCGAAGC
The DNA here is from genome assembly GCA_049623265.1 of Porticoccaceae bacterium. Classification (GTDB taxonomy): domain Bacteria; phylum Pseudomonadota; class Gammaproteobacteria; order Pseudomonadales; family Porticoccaceae; genus HTCC2207. The sequence goes on along the minus strand of JBMZST010000049.1, from coordinate 6,729 downwards.
GTTGGCAGCTTTTACTCAGGTGCGCCATGATGTTGCCATGCTGTCCTTGGATAACGCGTTCAATCCGGCAGAGCTCGAAGATTTTGATCGTCGGGTCAAGGACCGCCTCAACTATGCGGCGCTCAAAGATGCACCCGAGATTGACTACGCCTGCGAGCCAAAACTAGACGGTGTGGCGGTCAGTCTGCTCTATCGCGATGGGCTGTTGGTGCGCGGAGCCACCCGTGGCGATGGCACAGTAGGCGAAGATATTACCGCCAATGTGCGCACCATTAACAGCATCCCCCTCAAGCTTACCGGCGCCGATATTCCCAGCTTATTGGAAGTGCGTGGCGAAATTTATTTGCCCAGGGCGGGTTTTGAGGCTCTGAATGCCAAAGCCATTGCCGCGGGAGACAAAGCCTTTGTCAATCCTCGCAACGCTGCCGCCGGCAGCCTGCGGCAGTTGGACTCAAAGATTACAGCCAGCCGACCTTTGGAGATGTGCGCCTACAGTGTGGGTCAGTTTGTTGCCGAGGCCAAGCCGAGCACTCATCTCAGTATGCTGCAGGCACTAGGTGGCTTGGGCTTTAAAATTAATGAACATATGCAAGTGGTGAAGGGTATTGCCGCTTGTGAAGACTATTACCAAACCCTGGCCGAGCGCCGCGATGGCTTGGCCTATGATATCGACGGTATTGTTTACAAGGTCAATGACCTGCGGCTACAGGAACGTTTGGGCTTTGTGGCCAAAGCACCGCGCTGGGCCATTGCGCGCAAGTTTCCGGCCCAGGAAGAGATGACCAAGCTGGTGGATGTAGAGTTTCAGGTCGGGCGGACTGGCGCAGTCACGCCGGTAGCCCGGCTTGAGCCGGTATTTGTGGGTGGTGTGACTGTTAGCAATGCCACTCTGCACAATGGCGATGAGATTCAGCGTCTGGGTATCTTTATAGGCGATACCGTGATTATTCGTCGCGCTGGCGATGTGATCCCTCAGGTGGCCAAGGTAGTGTTGGAAAAACGTCCAGCCAATGCCCGGCCCATTGTATTCCCAGAGCGCTGCCCTGTGTGTGATTCGGCCGTGGTTAGAGTCCCCGGGGAGGCTGTGGCCCGATGTTCTGGCGGCCTTTTCTGTGGCGCTCAGAGCAAGCAGGCGATCAAGCACTTTGCCTCACGCAAAGCTATGGATATCGACGGCCTGGGGGACAAGCTGGTAGATCTGCTGGTGGATAGGGGAGTGATTTACTCGGTGGCCGACCTCTATGACCTGAAAGCGGAGCAGCTGCAGGGCCTTGAGCGAATGGCGGAAAAATCTGCTGCCAATCTGGTGGCAGCTATAGAGGCGAGCAAAGAGACCAGCCTGGCCAAATTTTTCTATTCTCTGGGTATTCGCGAGGTTGGTGAGACCACAGGGCAGACCTTGGCCAATAACTTTGGCTCCCTAGAGGCGGTGATGAACGCCGATGCTGAGACTTTGCTGGAGGTGGATGATATAGGGCCCATTGTGGCCGGCCATATTGTTGATTTCTTTCGCAATGGGGATAATTTATCTATTATTCAGGCATTGCGAGACGCCGGTGTCAGCTGGCCGGATATAGATCAAAATGCCCAGGCATCCCAGCCGTTAAAGGGTCAGACCTGGGTCTTGACCGGTGGCATGGACATAATGAGCCGCGCCGAGGCCAAAGACAGATTGCAGGAGTTGGGCGCCAAAGTAGCCGGCTCTGTGTCGGCAAAGACTACGCAGGTAGTGGCGGGGCCAGGAGCCGGCTCCAAACTCACCAAGGCCCAGGCTCTAGACATACCGGTTATGGATGAAGCCGAGTTTATTGCATTCCTAGACGGAGTATAGCCACAGACATAAAAGCGAAGGGAGCAGTCAATTGGATAGGGATTATCAATCGGAATCAGTGGTCTATGGCTGCATCAAGAATGTAGCTCTGGTGAACAGTAATGAGCATCGCCGCAATAATCGCGCGGCAATGCTAAACTTGCCCTCGGCAGACTCCTGGAGTCTATTAAATCGCGAGATGTTTGCGCTGCCCGAGAGGCATTGCAGCGACCTGCATCTGAATACAGAGGTGATGCACTTTGGTGCCTCTTATCAGGGCGTTGAGCATGAGTGGCAGTACTGGCTCGAGCAGTTTGAGAACCTGCTGCGAAAAATGTACTGGGTTTCAGCCACAGTACATCTTGAGACCGAATTGTCTGGGCTGCACTCCTTTGTGTTTGAGACAGAGGGCGCTGCTCACAGGCCCCATCAGTCAGAGATCAAAATCCGCTGCGAATGGGCCAGAGAGTTTAACTAAACGTAAATATAAAAAAAGAGTAACAAGCATTGGCACAGTCAAATAACAGAAACGCAATTAAACAGAGGTCAGCCTGGATAGCTTCTATGCTGGCCTGTGGCGGTTTCTTATTGATGGCCGTCAAAGTGTACGATGTGCCACTGTCCGATATGGCCAGTAACCTGCTGACTATGATCCTCGGACTTTTGGTTATTATAGGCGCCGCTGCACTGCTGGGCCGATTGATAGCTGCACTGCGCAAGCGCTTGCCCTAAGTGTCGTCTCAGAGTTTTTCCTTTCGCTATTTTCTGGCCACCATAGGTACCAGCAATCTGGCCATGGGTGTGCACAAGGTGCTGTATCCCTGGCTGGTGGTGGGTGTGCTCCATGAATCGCCCAGTCGTCTGGGATTGGCGACCATGGCATTACTATTGCCCAATCTACTATTTGTCTTGCCCGGTGGTGTGGTTGCCGATCGCCGTCACCGCGGTAGCTGGCTATCGTTTCTCTATTTATTGTATCTGTTGCCCCTGGGTATATTGTTGGCTGCGGTGCTCTCGGGGGAGCTGACCTTTGCTCTATTGCTATTGTTCGGCGTCAGTTTTGGCACCATTCTGGCATTTGTCCAGCCGGCCCGAGAGAGTCTGCTGGGCTATGCTCCACCAGAGGTGATGCACCAGGCAGTGGCTAAGGTAATGGTTGTGCAGTTTGTCGCCCAGGGCATTGGCTTTATGGTTGCGGGCCAGCTGGAGATTATAAGCTTGCCGCAGATGCTAGTTTTGCAGATGCTAATCTTCCTAGCCAGCTCTCTGATGATGAAACGCTGCTATCCGCTGCCGGACAAGGACTCAGTCGAAGCAGCAGCCCAGGCGGAAAAATCGAGCAGGTCTGCTGCCGAAGCCTGGCTTGAATTGCGCGAGGGGCTCAGTCTGTTTCGCAATGACAAAAGCTTGCTCCATCTGCTACTGATTGTTTTCGCCACTGGCTTTCTGGCCTTTGGCGTCTATTTGGTGGGTATGCCACTGATCGCCCGCGAGCTCTACAGCGGCGGTGCCAGCCTCTATGCCATACTGCAGGTAGTGTTTAGCCTGGGCATTATCAGCACCAATTTTGGTGTGATGCAGCGGGTGAAAACCTTTGGCCGCCCGGGGCGACTGATGGTGATTAGTTTTTTAATTCGCGGCAGTCTGGTTGCTGTAATCGCCACGGTGCCTCCGTTGTGGCTACTTTTTCCTGTGGTCTATGTGTGGGGGATGGCCTCCGGATTGTCTATGACCCTAGGGCGCACCTTACTGCACAATCAGGTATCCCACAGTTTGCGCTCGCGAGCGGCATCGGCCTATCAGCTCTGCCTGCTGGGTGGCGCACCACTGGGCGCCTGGGTCTGTGGCATTGCCATAGAGAATTTAGGCCTGGGAACAGCCTTTGTGGCCATTGCCACAATCACACTAGCGGTCTCGGTAGTTACTGCCCTAAGATCGCCGCTGTGGCATATTAGTGGTCATATTGAGACGTCTGAAAAGACCTAAATGCAATCAGTGCTGCGGTGACGGCTACATTCAGCGATTCCACGCCGTTGGCCATAGGAATGCCTACTCGGTGATCACTGAGGGCGGCAATCTCTTTACTCACACCCTCAGTCTCATTGCCCAGTACAAATATTACCGGGGCATCGGGAGTGAACTGATCGATGGGAGCGGCTTGATGAGAGGACAATGTGCAGATCTTATAACCCTGTTGCTTAAAATCTTGCAGTGCCCTGAACAGGTTATCGCAGCGCAGTATATTGCCTTTAAAAAGGGTGCCGGCACTGGCTTTAATCACCAACGGCGAAATCTCCGCGGTGCCCTTGCTGGGTAATAGCAGTCCATAACAGGGACTGGCGGTCACGCTGCGAATAATCATGCCTAAATTCTGCGGGTTGGTTACCCCATCCAGGGCGATTAGACTGCGCCCTCTCAGAACCTTATCAGCGTTATCAAGTACCTGCTGATAGGGCTGATATCCTGGGCAGTGAATATCGCAGGCAGCGCCCTGGTCCTGTTTGCTGTTGCGCGAGATGCGCGACAGTTGCGCGCGACTATGCAGGCAGACTTCGATATTGCGCGACTGGGCCAGCCGCTTGATCTCATCAATAATGCCGCCGTTGCGATTGGAGTCAGCCAGGTGAACCCGAAATATTTTAAGGCTGTGATCCTGTAGTATTTCCAGCACAGGTTTGCGACCGTAGACAGTGATTAGCTGATTAAAGAATGCCTTGCGCTCCAGGTACTCCGGACTATCAGTTCGCGATGGCTGCTGTCGTTTGCTTGCCATGGATTTAGCGATCGTCCTGTTTGGTGTGTAGCAATGTTTCGATAGCCTTGAGGCTTTTGTTACTGGCCTGGCCCTGCTGTGCAGAAATCTCCAGGGCGGCAGAGCCCAGTGACCTGTATACCTGTTGCCACAGCCGCTGGTCCGGTTCAGCGTCCAGAGCCCCCAAATGCCGGGCAACCGTGTTACTGTCGCCGCGGGCTATGGGGCCGGTTAGAGCAGAGCGTGCACCCGCCGTAAAGAAATTATCCAGCGTTTGGCGAATCAGAGGCTCCAGGGGATTAGTCTCTGAGCTGTCTACACCAGAGGCGCTCAATAGCTGCTGACTGGTCTCCAATAAACTGACCAGATAGTTGCAGGCCATAACCGTAGAGGCGTGATAGAGCACTTTGCGCTCGCCATCAATGGTAAAGGGCAGGGCGCCTATAGCGCTAAACAGAGGTGTTAAAACCTCAACCGCCTGGGGCGCTCCCTCGACAGCACAATGACTGCCCGCAAAACTGGTTAATGATTGGCTTGGGTTAGCAAAGCTGTGAATCGGATGCAGTGATGCTCGGTAAATATGTGGGTCGTCAAAGGGGAGTGCCTCTGCATTTAGAGCGCCGCTGCAATGAAAGATGATTGTACCGGGCTGGACAACACCAGATTGCAGCAGCGCTTGACCTGCCTCGGCAATGGCATCATCGGGCGTGGCGATCAGCCAGATATCGGCGGGCTGAATATTCTCGATAGAAGCGGCACAGCCAGCACCAATAAAATCGACCGCTTGCTGCGACGACGGGACAGAGCGATTGATAACCTGATGTATGTCGAGTTGATCAGATAGCAGATGGCACAGGGTTTTGCCCAGTAAGCCAGCGCCAATACAGGACAGAGTTGGCATAAGGCTCTAGCGCAACCGCTGCTGATAGGCTTGCACTGCGTTGGTCATGCCCATAGCCAGTGAATCCACGGTAAAGGCATGGCCTATAGAGACCTCCAGCAGTGACGGAATACTGGCAAACTTAGCCAGATTATCGAGATTGAGATCATGGCCCGCATTGACACCCATTCCCAGCGAAGTGGCCAGTTCTGCCGCCGCAACATGGGCCTGGAACAGTGGCTCTAGCTGGTCGGTGCCCCAGGCTGCGGCATAGGGGCCTGTGTAGAGCTCAATGCGGTCTGCCCCCAACTTGGCGGCCAGTTCAATCTGCGCCAGATCCGGGTCCATAAACAGGCTGACACGCATGTTTTGATCTTTTAAACGCTGAATAATAGGCGCCAGTTGATTGCCGGAACGGGTTAAATCAAACCCATGGTCAGAGGTCAGCTGATCATCCCCATCGGGCACTAGCGTGCACTGGTCGGGCTGTGTCTCCTCGACCAGCTCAATAAATCCGGGATAATCGGCCTGTGCGGGAGCAAAGGGATTGCCCTCAATATTAAATTCCACGTCTTGCAACGGTCGCACCAATTCTGCCAGTTGGCGCACATCTGAGGGGCGAATATGGCGCTGGTCGGGGCGCGGGTGCACAGTAATGCCCTCGACTCCCTGATCTATACAGAGTTGGGCATGGTCAATCACGCTGGGATAATTGCCCTCTCTGGAATTTCGCAGCAGGGCAATCTTGTTGAGATTGATACTCAGAGCTGTCATTGCAGTTACCAGTTAGCGTAGTGGGACCGGCTTTTCTATTACTGGTGCCGGCTTTGGTTCGGGCAGAGGGGTCCAGGCCGATGGATTGACCAGGCGTGCACTGAGAATACGAATAGGCTCAACAGGCACGTCGGCATGATAACCCAGTCGATGGGTTTCCACCGAAGCAATGGCATCCACGACGTCCATGCCGGCGACCACGGCGCCGAAGACCGCGTAGCCTTTGTTGTCACCTCTGGGATTCAAAAAACTGTTGGACTTGTGATTGATAAAAAATTGAGCTGTGGCACTGTCCGGGTCGTTCATGCGCGCCATGGCCAGGGTGCCACGTTTGTTTTTTAGGCCATTGGAAGACTCATTGACAATTGAGCCGCGGCTCGACTCCCGGGGACTAAAGTCAAAGGTAAACCCCCCAGCCTGAATCATAAATCCTTTGATAACACGGTGAAAAATCAGCCCGTCGTAATGGTAGTCATTCACCAGTTTGACAAAGTTATCCACGCTGACCGGGGC
>JBMZST010000048.1:0-9555 GCA_049623265.1 Porticoccaceae bacterium | reverse complement strand
CCTACAGCCGACATAATCAAGTAGAACTCAACCATCAACAGCGGCACAGTCAATAGCCAGTCGATATAGCGGAATTCAGTTGGAGATGTACCGGTTGATACCCAAACGTCACGCATATAGAAGTAGTGCACTGCTGCTATAAGTGTGACCAAGCCTGATACTGTCAACGATGTTTTCCACTTGCCGTTTACGCGATCGCGCTCCAGGAAGAAGAAGGCCGTTGAAGCAACAAGAGCCATGGAGATTAACCAAAAGGACATGCCGACGTAATCGCCGGACGCTAAGTTATTAGTCATGTATAACCCCTACAAATAAAGCTTTATTATTATTGTGTCAGCTAGTTTTTCGGAAGATCAACAAGCGACACTCCTAGTACAGCTGCTCCAGCATCTCGCTTCTGAGAAAACTGGAATACCTAACTTAGACCTTTTCACTCTTAAGTGCAAATATCTTGTTAAGCCCTAAAAGTGACAGAAGGCTTTCTATCAAGTAATTTTATATTCGCGGCTAAATAAAAATCGGATCAAATCTGTCGTTTAATTGTTATTTTCATACTGAAAATGGTTACACTTTAAGGCATAAGAAAGCCAAGAAATCCATAGACTAAAAAGCAAAAATTACTTTTAGAAAAACAAACAGGGGTTCTATGAAAACTTATAAATCACAGGGTCTTTACCCTGTGCAGGCTGCCGTTTTTGTCTGGGTATTGCTTGGGCTAAATGCCTCTGCAGAGCAAATGTCTGAGAGTCATTTTCCCGGCGATCACTGGCAAGAGGCCACTGCTCAAGAGGTTGGTTTAAACCAGGATAGGATCGATCGGCTTTTTGAGATGACTTTTGCTGATGATGCTACACAGGGCGCTGCGTTTTTTAAATCGGGACGACTAATCAAAGAGCATTATGCAGAGGGTTATGACAAGAACAGTCATGGCACCTCCTGGTCTATGGCAAAGAGTTTTTACGCAGCGTTGATCGGCATATCCATTGATCGGGGTGAAATAGCCAGCCTGGATGATCCTGTTGCAAAATACCTGGACTACTTTAATGACGAGCGCCGAAATATCAGTATTCGTCATATACTCAATATGACAAGCGGTCTCGATTTCCCGTCGCACGAACATGAGAATATGTTTTTTTCCTCTGACCATTTGGCCTATGCGCGCGATGTGGGTGCAGAGAAAGAAGCCGGTGAAATATTTGAATACAACAATGTTAACTCTATGCTGTTGGCAGATATTTTACAGCAGGCAACTGGTGTTGCCGCGGACCAACTTTTGAATGATCGTATTTTTAATAAAATTGGCCTGACCGATGCAGTGTTGTGGCAGGACAGTGCAGGCAATCCTTTAACTTACTGCTGTGTTGACACAACGGTGCGCCAGTACTCCCGATTTGGTCTATTGTTTGCCCGCAATGGTAATTGGAATGGCGAGCAAATTATCCCCGCAGACTATGTAGAAGAGACTTTTACGCCCGTGTGGGATAGCCTAAATAGTGACACCATAAATCAGAACCGCGGTTACTCAATGCACTGGTGGATATCCAACAATGATGAACGAGGGATTATCTTTAATGCCAGTGGCAAGTTTGGCCAGTATATTTTTGTCGACCGCGCCAATGATGTAGTGTTTACCCGCATCACCAAATATCAGTCCACCGGTGGGTCACAGCAAAACTGGGGCCTATTGAGATATATCAACTGGTTCGGATCTGTGGACTTTCGAGTAGCCTTGGCGCAACTACTGGACCGGGTGGGCCTGGTTAAAATGCAGGGTAATATCAACACCCCTGTCACCTTTGAAGATGGCACATCAGACGAATTTTTTCGCGACTACAGTGAAATTATTGATGCATTGATAGCGGCAAGCCAGCCCTGAATATAGACTGTAATGCCGGGGCTCTGAGCCCCGGTTAAAAAGTTTCGATGGCTACAGACTTTCAATCTCTGCCAGGCATTGTTCGCCCCGCTGCAACAGCTGTTTTTTGATCTCTTCGTCCATTTTATTCCAACTGCGGTAGGCCATTGCAGTCCTTGGATTACGGGAAAATTTTTCGCCGTGACGCTGCATAAAGTGCCAGTAGAGGCTGTTAAAAGGGCAGGCATTTTCCGTGGTGCGCTCTTTGACGCTGTAGTGACAGTCACCGCAGTAGTCGCTCATTTTATTGATATAACTGCCACTGGCAGCGTAGGGTTTGGTGGCAATTAAACCGCCGTCGGCAAACTGACTCATACCCCTGGTGTTGGGCATTTCTACCCATTCGATTGCATCTATGTAAATGCCCAGGTACCAAGCATCCATCTGGTCAGGGTCTATGCCGGCCAACATGGCAAAGTTACCTGTGACCATCAGGCGCTGAATATGATGGGCATAGGCATAATCCAGCGACTGATTAATGGCCTGTTGCATACAGGACATTTTGGTTTTTCCTGTCCAGAAAAATGCGGGTAAATCCCGTTGCGCATCCAGTGAATTAAGCTCGGCATAATTCGGCATATTGGCCCAGTAAACGGCGCGTACGTATTCTCGCCAGCCAAGAATCTGGCGGACGAAACCCTCGATCTGAGCCAGATCAATCCTAGTTTCTGTAGATTCAAAATAGGCGATCGAGGTTTCGATCACCTGCATGGGGTGCAGCAATTTGCTGTTAAGGGCAAACGACAATCGGGAGTGATACAGGGTCCAGCGATTGTCGCCATGTCTTGTCATGGCATCTTGAAAGCGGCCAAAATTTGGCAGGCAGTATTGGCAAAAAAAATCTAGCAACTGCTCTGCCTGCTGTGAGTTAATCGGCCATAGCAGTTGCTCCGATCCGGAACCTATGGAGGCAATATTATGCCTCTGCAAACGCTGCAATATTTCCTCGACATTATTGCTAAACAACAGTGGTTGGGGAATCTCTGCAAGATCTGAGGGTTTGAGCTTTTGTCGGTTCTCACCGTCAAAGTTCCAGCGATCGCCGCGGGGCTGGTCCCCCTCCATTAGCACATAAAAACGCTTGCGCATTTTTCGATAAAAAGACTCCATGCGATTGTGAACACCGGTATTGATATATTGCTCAATCTCATTTTTGGGCAATAAAAAGTGTTCACTGTCGTAGCAGGTAATTGTCACATCCGAACTCAGCTCCAAATTCAAAAGCTGTTGCGCCATTCGGTACTCGTCCGGCGCCTGATAATCAAAGCGTGTAATTTTATGCTCTGTACACAGGCTGCTAATCATATGGCTGAGATTTTCAAACTCGGCACTCTCATCCAAATCGTAATAGCAAACATGATGACCATCCGCTTGCAGAGACTTGGCAAAATCGGCCATGGCAGCAAAAAAGCTGCAGAGTTTTTGAATATGATGCTTTACGTAGCCAGCTTCCTGATGCAGCTCTGCGATCAGATACAACACGCCGCTATCGCTACTGCGGTACCAAGAGTGCTGACGATTGAGTTGATCGCCCAAAATTAGGCGCAGGCTGTGATACTGACTCATAGATTAGCCACTTACAGATTTGGTAATGGGCCAGTCTGCAGCATCCACAGAGTCCAGTGCTGTTGAAAAGTTAGCTCCACCCCAGCGGTCAATAAAGCTATTATTCGGGTCATAGATTTGGGTCTGCTTGTTGAGATCAAAGCGACGATGTCCCCTTGGGTCCGCGCCCACGCCAGCCAGGTATTGCCAGTTGCCCCAATTAGAGGCCACGTCATAGTCAATCAACTGCTGCTCCATGTAGGCGGCGCCATAGCGCCAGTCGAGATTGAGCTCGTGAACAAAGCAGCTGGCCACCAGTTGACGCCCGCGATTGGACATATAGCCGGTGCTGTTAAGTTGTTTCATACAGGCGTTAACAATGGGGTAGGGCGTATTACCCTGGCACCATTTTTGGTAGCGTTCGGCGTAAAAGCTGGTGCTGGGTTTCTGCTGTTTGATGCCACCAAAGGTGAAAAGCTGGCGCCCGTATTTGAGCGCATACCACTGGAAATATTCTCGCCATAGAAGCTCAAAATAAATCCAATAGGTTGAATCATTTTTTTCTACGTCCCGCTCATATCTGTCCAGTGTTTGCACAATGGTTCTTGGCGACAGACTCCCTGCCGCTAGCCAGGGACTAAACTTAGTCGAGTAGTCCATGCCGTCGAGACCATTGCGAGTCTCTTTGTAGGTACTGGCCAGGCCACGAGAGAAGTAGCTGTGCAGGTGGCGCAGGCCCTGCTGTTCGCCACCGCGAAACAGAGGATTCTTCTGTGGACTAAAGAGCGGAAACTGCGGCTGCCAATCAGTGGCAGAGGCTGACCCAGGAGGCGGAGGCAAATGGGCTGGAGCCTTTTGGGGGTGCTTGACCTCTATAGCCTCTGCGCGGCGACGGAATTTGGAGAAGCTATCTGGCAACTGATGCACATCGAAGGGCAGTTGGTCGGCATCGAAAAGCAGACTGCTCTCAGTCTGGGTAAACTCTATAAGGCTGTAGCGTTGTGCCAGAATCTTCCACAACCGATTAAAATGGTAGTCGGCGCTGAGGCTGGCGTAGATATGGCTGATGTCATGCTTGGTGATCAACTGGGGAATAATTTCCAATGGCGACTGGTAGTAGACCTCCAGTTTCTGATCTATCGCTTCCAGGCTCTGATGCAAATCAATTAGAGTTTCATTCAAAAACTGCAGTCGCTGCGGCGACAGTCCGCTGGGCGCTTTATTGCTGGGTGACTGGTTAGGCAGGCAATAAATGCAGAGTAATTTAGCCACCTGACTGGCGGCTCGAATCAGCGCTGGGTTGTCAGCGATTCGCAAATCATTGTGAAACCAAAAAAGGCCGACTTTGTGCATAGGAACCCACTGTTAAATGATGGAAACTGCCCAACTGATCAGTGGTTTTTGGTACGCCATTTATAGGGCTTTGGATTCATATCCGGCGAATCTGATTTGATGGACACCGCGTATGATTCCTGCGTTTTAAGCAGATACAGCATCCACCTCAAAGACCATTTTTCAGGTTGTTAGTTATGAACCATGCCGCTCTAACCAAAACCCTAGGCTATGCAGGTCTTCTGCCTTTTATGGTACCCCTGTACCTTATGGTTCAAGCCTTTACCTCTGCTGCCGGTTTGCAGAGTGCATCACTGTTCGGTCTCTATGCACCCTATGTGTTTATAGCCTACAGCGCGGTGATTCTGAGTTTTCTCAGCGGTACTCTCTGGGCTTATGGTAGACCTCAGGCTGGCGTTTTGGCCGCTGGTGCTATTCTGTTCAGTAATCTGGTGGCTCTGGCTGCCTGGGTTTCTTTACTGTTGATTTACCTGACACCGATTATGACGCTGTTTGCCCTCTGTCTGCTTATGGCCGCTTACCTGGGCCTATTATTAATTGAGCGATTATTGGAAGTGCCGCAGGAAACCGGCTACTGGCGTATGCGCATTCAGCTGACTGCTCTGGTGGCTGCAGCTCACCTGGCGGTGATTTCTATGACCGTAGCGGAGCTTTAAGCCATGGCCACATTGACTATTTTTTATGACGGCGGCTGCCCATTGTGCGCAGCGGAAATCACACACCTGATAAGGTTAAACAGCGAGAATAAATTGGCCTTCGAAAATATCTATGCCCCTGACTTCGCAGAGCGTTTTGGCCATATTGATCGCCAGGCGGCAGATAGGGTTCTGCACGGGCAGTTGGCGACTGGCGAGATGATCTATGGTCTTGACGTTACCTACGAGGCCTGGGCGATGGTGGGCAAGCGGCACTGGGTGGCCATACTCCGCTGGCCTGTATTTAGACAATGTGCCCAACTCGGCTACCGATTTTTCGCCAGACACCGGCATCGTATTTCAAGGCTGTTGATGGGCAAGGCGCGCTGTGAGCGCTGCGCACTAGCGGGGAGGTCCGAATGACAGCTGGAACCTCACACAGCGTTCTTGTGCTGGGAGCAGGTGGGGGTCTGGCCCAGGCCTTGATCGCCAGATTTTTAAGTGATCCTTCGGTCGATAAGGTGATCGCGGTGAGTCGCAATGGTCAGACGGAAGACCTCTCTGCAACCTGGATAGCCCAGTCCAGGCTTATTTGGATTCAGTCTGAGTATACTGAGCCAGATATGCTCAAGGTGGTTGCAAAGCTGCAGCCCTACGCAGGCACCCTAGGCCGAGTCTGTATCTGCCATGGCATTCTTCACGATGACCACCTTTGGCCGGAGAAGCGCTTAGAAGACATAGACGCATCGGCTATGCACAATATTTTCCAGGCCAACACCATTGTGCCAGCGCTCTGGCTTAAGCTGTTACACAAGACGCTGGCCGGCAAGCTGCCCTGTGTTGTAGCCGTATTCAGTGCTCGTGTGGGCAGTACCTCTGATAATCGTCTGGGGGGCTGGTACGCCTATCGCGCTTCCAAGGCAGCACTCAACAGTCTGCTGAAAACTTTTTCGGTGGAATATGCGCGGCGTTTGAAAAACGTCAAGCTAATTGCCTTCCATCCAGGTACTGTGGATACGGCGCTATCCAAACCCTTTCAGGCCTCAGTCCCAGAACAAAACCTATTTTCGCCGGCATTTGTTGCCGATCAGTTAGTCAATATTATGGCCAGTGCCGAGATTGACGGTCAGCTCTCATACCTGGATTGGGCGGGTAAATCCATCCAGTTCTGAGGGTTGCCTGAGTCGCCAAAGTTTGAATCGGCGCGCAATTCAAAGCTCAGCTGCAGCCTGTCCTGGACCTTCAGTAATCCATTCATTACTGAAAATGGCTCAATGCCGAAGTCGCTCTGTAAAATAGCGAAATCTCCGCTGACCACCAGCTGGTTATCGTCGGACCGCTTTAGCCTGATAGCCAACTGCATCTCCTGGCTAACCCCGTGTATATTCAAAGTCACAGGCACGGCCTGTCCGTTCAGGGCTCCAGAGCAATCGGCGCTTAATAACTGGGCAAAGGGGTATGTTTCGGCCTCAAGACTTTTCAGCATATTGCTGGTAGTGCCTGCAATATCCTGGGCTGAGGGCCTAGTGGTCATGGCCGCTGCCTCTCTGTGTTGTGGATTGTCCACCTGCAACATAGCTAGAGGGGCAAATAGCTGAGCCCTGCACTGCTGCCTGTCTCGATCCAAAAAGACTAGCCCCTGCACATGATTGCTGGCGACTACATGGTCGTGCCCCAGCCGCGCCATAAGGCCACCGCGGCGCACAATAACTTTAATTTGCGACGCTTGGCTGTTGATTCTGTAGACCTGCTTAGCCTCGGCCTGCAGAAAAAAGCGATCGGGAAAATCGTCCGGTTGAGACTGAGTTACAGACTGCGGAGCCAGCGGACTGCACCCCTGTAGCAAAATTAGTAGCCACAGCAGTAACGAGAGTGCAGCGGGCAACCCCCGGCGGCTTACTCTAGTCACCGGCAGCAACCAGACTCAGATCAAACCACACTTTGACCGCCAGACCAATCTGATCTCCGCTGGACCATTCGCCAGAGCCTATAGCGAAATCGCCGCGATCCAGTGTCAGCTCTCCCTGCATACTTATGTTGCCCTCAGCAGATGGTTGCCAACTAAAGGGCACCTCGATGGTTTTTGTTGCTGCTTTTAACGACAGAGTCCCTTGGGCGATAAATTGTTGGTCCGCGGCGGTCGCTATAATTTTTTCGCTGATAAAGCTGGCCTCGGCAAAGCTCTGGCTGTCGAACCAGTCGACCATTTGAATAGCCTGGTTGAGGTCGCTGCTGCCGAGATCGGCGCTGGCTATCTGCACCCGAACGCTGAGTGACTCCGGTTGTAAGTCGTCACTGCTGCTGACACTGACCTCGAATTGGCTAAATTCCCCATCGATAGGCAGGCCTTCGTAGCTGGGCGCAAAATACAGCCGGCTCGCAGTGCGCTCATTGCGCCACTGCTCTGCACTTGCCAGACAGCTAACTAGCCACAGCAAAAGTATTATTGGCATTCGTATTATCATCTAGGCCTCCGCAGTTCTGTTTAGAACCACATACGCTTAAGCGCAGTATCGCGGTGCACAAAATGATGCCAGAGAGCAGCAGAAATATGCAGCAGCAAAACCGCAATGGTGATGTAGACACAGGCGCTGTGAATATCAGCGGCCAGAGTTTTCGTAGCGCTGTCTGGGCTGACCAGAGCGGGCAGGGGAATCAACCAGAACAACTTGGTCGGGAACATGGACGCCGAGGCAGTCAGCCAGCCCGATAGGGGCAGGGCCAGCATAAGCACATAGAGCATGCCATGGACCCCAGAGGCCAGCATCAGGTGCAGCCTGTTACTGGTCAATGGCGCTGGTATGCTGTTTTTAATGCGCCAGAGTAGACGGGCTACCACCAAAAGCAGCACTAGCATACCCAGGGATTTATGCCACACAAAGACATCAATTTTTAGCGGTGACAGACCCAGGCTCTTGGCGTAAAAGCCCAGAGGTATCTGGATAAAAATCAGTGCAGCGGTGAGCCAGTGAAACAGTTTGCTAAGCCAGCCCCAGTTCTCTGCAGAATTTTTAAATGCCATATTGATGTCCACCAATGACAACCCTATTGAATTATCTAGCCTTGTCTCTGTGATGTAAATTTACTTGAAGCTGTGACTCATGTCTCGGGTTGGCTGTGTCGATCTGCTAAGATTCCTCCTCACTGAAAATAAAAATCCTGGCATCTGAATGAACCAAGAAAAAATACTGAGTTGCGACATTGTGGATCTGAGCCACGATGGCCGTGGTGTGGGGCGCATCGACGGCAAAGCCTGCTTTATACAGGGCGCTCTGCCAGAGGAAACTATTGAATTTCGCTATACCAACCGCAAGCGCAACTATGATGAGGCCCGAGTGACTAGGGTTGTTCAAGCATCGCCCGGGCGAGTAGAGCCGGCCTGCAAGCATTTTTCTCGCTGTGGCGGCTGCAGCCTGCAGCACCTGGACCATGAAAAACAGGTAGCGTTTAAACAGCAGCAACTGCTGGATAGCCTGAGTCGGGGTGGAATGCAGGCCAAAACGGTATTGCCGCCAATCAGTGCTCCCCCCTGGGGGTACAGGCGCCGAGCCCGTCTAGCCGTCCAGCGCGCCAAAGATGGGGTGTTTTTGATTGGTTTTCGCAATGCAGGCAGTCGCAGAATAGAGCCTATCACCCAGTGTCCGGTGCTCGCTGAGCCACTACCCAGAGCTGTAGAATTATTGCCCGCCTGGCTGGGCTGTCTTCCCAAGGATATTCGAGTATTTGAAGTTGAGCTTATCTCTGGCGATAACAGCATCGCTGTGGCAGTTGAAGCTAGCCGTTTCCCTGCCGACGAGGAAGTGCCGGCCATGCTGGCTTCACTGGTAAAAGAGGCACAGGGACCAGTGCAACTCTGGTGGAAAGCAGATAAGCAGGTGAGATTTAGCCGCCTAGATGCTGGCGTTGACGATCTTAGCTTCTCTGTGACCCCTAATACTAGTCTCAAGTTTGAGCCGGGCCAGTTTATTCAGGTCAATGGTCAGATCAATCGCGAAATGGTCGCTCAGATGCTCAGTTTGCTGCCAGAACGCGGCGGCACCGCCATTGATCTTTACTGTGGCACAGGCAATCTATCCCTTCCCCTGGCTCAGAAGTTTGACCAGGTCT
>JBMZST010000047.1:0-9779 GCA_049623265.1 Porticoccaceae bacterium | reverse complement strand
GGCAGAATAAGCCCGTAGGCCACCACCACCATAATATCGGCATCAAACTCCGCCAGCAGGGCTTGTTGTTCTGAGGATTTTAGCGAAGCGGGCTGACAAACAGGCAGGCTGTATTGTTCGGCCAGCAGCTTAACTGGGCTAGCCTTGAGCTTTTTGCCACGACCTGCCGGGCGATCTGGCTGGGTGTAAACCGCAACCACAGAATGGCGGCCATCCTGTATAAGTGCTTGAAGATGCGTGGCCGCAAAGTCTGGCGTACCAGCGAAGATAATCTTCAATCTGTACTACCTATGCCCGTTGTTTTTTGAGTTTTTTGCGGATGCGGTCGCGCTTAAGCGGCGACAGATAGTCGACAAATAATTTGCCCTCAAGATGATCGATCTCGTGTTGAATACAGACAGCCAACAGCCCCACGGCCTCTTCCTCAAACGGATTGCCATGGCGATCTAGCGCCCGAATCATCACATGGGCTGGCCGATCTACCTCTTCATAGAAGCCTGGCACTGAAAGGCAGCCTTCATCATAGGGTTGGGTACCAGGCTCCAAAACTTCAATTTCTGGATTGATATAGACCCTGGGTTGGTCTCTGTCTTCGGAGATATCCATCACTATAACTCGCTCGTGAACATCTACCTGTGATGCCGCCAGACCAATGCCTTTAGCATCTTCCATGGTCTCAAACATATCATCGATAAGCTGAGAAATACGCGCATCTACTTCGGCAACAGGTTCAGCTTTGATGCGAAGGCGGGGGTGCGGATATTCGAGAATATTGAGTCTGGCCATAGCTAATGTGATGAATTTCTAAAAAATAAGTTAAAAGCACTGCTAACATAAAGTTAGCCCGTCACCGATTTAAGGGAAAGCCGGTGACCCATAGGCCGATTATACACTAACGCGGTGCAGGGAAAGGACTCGAACAGATGAAAAAAGCACTACTCGGCATCATTCTAATGCTCGCCGGTTCTGTGGCCGCAGGCCAAGACAGTGACCACATTGATCTCAGAGACAACGAGCAGCTCCTCAATCCCGAAGTCCCAGCGCAATATCAGGTGGTTCCAGGCGATACTCTGTGGGATATCTCAGCCCTCTTTCTCCGCGACCCATGGATGTGGCCAGAAATCTGGTATGCCAATCAACAGATAGCTAATCCTCATCTTATTTATCCGGGAGACCTGATCAGCCTGGTGTATATCGACGGCCGTCCCAGGTTAGAGCTCAGCCGTAACCGCGAGGAAAAGCTCTCGCCCCGTATCAGAATTGAGGAGCATCAGTCACCAATCCCCGCACTGCCTCTGGAGGCCATTGAGAACTTTCTTTCAAAAACCCGCGTGGTCAGCGACGACCGATTAAAGCAGGCGCCCTATGTCTTGGGAGGCTATGAGCGCCGCTTGCTCATTGGATTGGGCGACGATTTCTATGCGCGCGGAGATTTTAGTGACCATAGTCTAAACTTCGGGATCTATCGCCGCGGTGCGCCCTATACAGATCCCCTGAGTGGTGAACTACTGGGACTTCGTGCCCAGGCTGTTGGCAGCGCCCAGTTAAAGACAGTCAACCAAGATATTGCCACGTTGGGTACAACCTACGCCGAGGGGGAGATAAGAGCCAAAGACCGGTTACTCGCTGACAACGAGACACGGATGCCAACAGTATTTCACCCCCGCGCACCAGATACAGAGATCGACGCCCAGGTCATCAGTGTTGAGGGTGGTGTGCGCAATGCGGGTGCTCTTGATGTCGTCGCGATTAATCGCGGCGAGCGCGACGGACTTCAGGCCGGTGACACTCTGGCCCTGTACAAAGTCGGTGAAGTGGTCAAGGACCAGGTAGCAAAAAGGCCCATTCGCCTGCCAGACGAGCGCGTTGGGCTTTTAATGGTGTTTCGCACTTACCAGAAAATGAGCTTTGGCCTGGTGCTAGTGGCAGATCGCCAGCTTGATATCGGTGATCTGGCCCGCAATCCCTAGTATCTGAGTCAGTCCTCCGTGCCGTCGGCCGAGCCAGAATCACCGCAACAGGAGCGCCATTACGCTCTGGTGGCTCAGCTTCTCGGCGGATTCCCCCACAGCATGCAGAGGGCCATGCTGACCAGATACAGCAGCTACAGGGAAATATTCACCCAGTCTGCGGCTGGCTGTGCTGAACTGGCAGCTATTCAGGAGCAGTATCATCTGGGTAGCTGGCGGCCCGCACTGGAGTCATTGCTTGAGCAGGTAGAGCGCCATGGGGCCGAAATTATCCCTGTAACTAGCTCGGAATACCCGGCCCAACTCAAACAGATTAGTACAGCACCACCGGTAATCTATGTATTGGGCAACAGCACCTGTCTGCATTTGCCACAGATTGCTGTAGTCGGCAGCCGACGCATGACCAAAGGCGGTGAGACACATGCGGTGAAATGGGCCCAGTGTTTAGCCGGCGCCGGATTTACCATTACCAGTGGTTTGGCCCTTGGCATTGACGGTGCGGCCCATCGCGGTGCCCTGCTTGGGTCGGATTCTGCCACCAGCACCATTGCGGTGATGGCCACGGGCATTGACCGGATCTATCCCACTCGCCATCGCCGGTTGGCCGATCAGATACTACAGGCCGGTGGTGCCTTGATCACGGAGTTTCCACCAGGGACTGACCTGCTACCAGCGCACTTCCCCCAGCGCAATAGAATTATCAGTGGTTTGAGTCTGGGGGTGCTGGTGATCGAGGCGGCGGTTAAAAGTGGCTCTTTGATAACCGCCCGTTACGCGATGGAGCAGAACCGTGAAGTGTTTGCTATACCTGGCTCTATCCACAACACTCAGAGCCGGGGCTGTCATGCACTGATCAAGCAGGGCGCGACTCTGGTAGAGACAGCGGCAGATATTGTGGCCGAGTTGCAAGGGCCTCTAGCCGGCCTGATAGATGATCTTCCCTCTCCGCCGCAGGAAGATCTGCTACTTGCCCTTGATAGAGAAGAGCGCCAGCTGCTGGATCAACTGGGTTTTGATGTGTCCGACCGCGACAGTCTAAGTGCTCATTTCAGTGCAGAAAAACTCTCTCAATTATTAATCTCCCTGGAGCTAAAAGGCGTAATTTCCAACGATAACGGCAACTATCAACGCCTGATGTAAAGCCCGCAGTTGCACGGGGGTCAAACTTCCGGTAGCCTGCGCCCTCCTTCAATATGGTGACTAATAATGAGCAAACCCTTTGTAGCAATTTTGATGGGTTCCGATTCCGATTTGCCGGTAATGGAAGCCAGTTTTGAAATCCTTAAAAAATTCGACATTCCGTTCGAAGTGAAGGTAACTTCAGCCCATAGAACGCCTGAAGCCACCCATAACTTCGTGACAGATGCGGATGCCCGTGGCTGTGCAGCATTTATCTGTGCTGCCGGTATGGCGGCGCACCTGGCTGGCGCAGTGTCTGCGACCACATTGAAACCAGTGATTGGCGTGCCCATCAATGGTTCACTGGATGGTCTGGACGCGCTGTTATCTACAGTGCAGATGCCCGGTGGTATTCCTGTGGCAACCGTGGCGATTGGCAAGGCGGGCGCTAAAAACGCAGCGTACTTAGCGGCACAGATCATTGGTACCTCCGACGCCGATATGCACCAAAAGTTGGTTGCTGAGCGTGCAGCCAATGCTGCGGCGATCATCTCCAAAGATGCGGCATTGCAGGAAAAGCTAAAAAATAGCTGATCAGCTGTGATTGACTGGAACAGTCACCCCACTGTTTTGACTGCCGCCGAGACGCTGCAGGCTGGCGGGGTGATTGCCTATCCCACCGAAGCCGTCTGGGGTTTGGGCTGTGACCCAAAGTCCGAACTCGCGGTCAAAAAAATATTGCAGCTCAAAGGCCGGTCCGTGACTAAAGGCCTTATCCTCATTGCTGATTCCTCCGAGCGGTTTGCCGATTTCTTGCAGGGTCTTGATGCAGATCAGCTGCGGCGCTTTAATTCACCCTGCGACAAGCCAACGACCTGGTTAGTGCCTGATAATGGCACTGTGCCCGCGTGGATTCGCGGCGAGCACAGCACTCTGGCTTTGCGGGTTACCCGTCATCCCCTGGCATCTGCACTGTGCCGAGCTGTTGCTGGCCCTGTAGTGTCCACCTCGGCTAATCCCCAAGGCTTGCCTGCAGCTGCTACTGGGGCTGAGGTCACAGGCTATTTTGGCAGTGACCTGGATTTCCAGACAGAGGGTTCCGTGGGCGGCAGCCGCAATGCCAGCGAAATTAGAGATTTAGTGAGCGGACAGATCGTCCGGCCGGGATAATATGCAACAGATTGACAAGAATCAGGTTAAAGACTATCTCCTTGAGTTGCAGGACAGTATTTGCTCTGCGCTGCAGGCAGAGGATGGCGCTGAGTGGCAAGAGGACAGCTGGGTGCGTGATGAGGGTGGTGGAGGTCGCAGTCGCGTGGTGGTGGATGGGCCGCTAATTGAAAAAGGTGGCGTTAACTTCTCCCATGTATTTGGCGATCAGATGCCCGCCTCAGCGACCCAAAATCGCCCGGAATTAGCTGGCCGTAGCTTCGAAGCCATGGGTGTCTCTCTGGTTATACACCCCAATAACCCCTATGTACCCACCTCCCATGCCAATGTGCGCTTTTTTATCGCCGAAAAAGAGGGAGCTGACCCAGTCTGGTGGTTTGGCGGTGGCTATGATCTTACCCCCTACTACGGTAATGATGAGGACTGTGTCCACTGGCACAGCACGGCTAAACAGGCCTGTGATGCTTTTTCTGAGGAGCTGTACCCCCGATTTAAGCACTGGTGCGATGAGTATTTTCATCTCAAGCACAGGGACGAACCCCGGGGTGTCGGCGGGCTGTTTTTTGACGATTTTAATGAGCTTGGCTTTGAGCAGAGCTTTGCTTTTATGCGCAGCGTGGGTGACAGCTATATCCAGGCTTACCTGCCCATAGCACAGCGCCAGCGGCAGAGGGCGTATGGCGATCAGGAGCGGCAGTTTCAGCTCTACCGCCGGGGTCGCTATGTGGAGTTTAATCTGGTGCACGATCGCGGCACTCTATTCGGATTGCAAACCGGCGGTCGCACAGAATCAATATTGATGTCACTGCCACCGCTTGTGCGCTGGGAATACAACTGGCAACCCGAGCCCGGCAGTGCAGAGGCCGAGCTTTACGAGCGATACCTCAAGCGCCGAGACTGGGTGACATCATGACAGACCGCTATGCTGTTTTTGGCAACCCGATATCCCAGAGCAAGTCACCGGAAATACATCGAGCCTTCGCGGTGCAGACAGTGCAGGCGATGGACTACAGCCGTCAGTTAGTGGACGTTGGTGATTTTGCTTCGGCGGCAGACAGTTTCTTCCAGGCTGGCGGCAAGGGGCTCAATATCACTGTGCCATTCAAGCAGGACGCCTACAGCTATGGGTCGCGTTTGAGTGCCAGAGCCCGACGTGCCGGTGCCGTTAACACGCTGGCGGCGCAAGAGGATGGTACCATCCTCGGTGATACCACCGATGGCGTGGGTTTAATCACAGATATCACCAAAAATCTCAACTGGCAGATTCGAGCCAAGCGGGTATTGATTCTGGGTGCTGGCGGCGCAGTTCGTGGCGTACTCGAGCCTCTGCTGGCAGAGCAGCCACAGCATGTGGTGATTGCCAATCGCAGTGTCGATAAAGCACTGCAACTGGCCAAGGGTTTTGCCGAGCTTGGCTATCTGCTGGGTTGTGGCCTGGATGTACTTGATGGCCAAGAATTTGACCTGATTATTAATGGCACCAGCGCCAGTTTGCAGGGCGGCATGCCGCCATTGCCCGACAGCCTGCTTGCGCAGGGCTCTGAGGCGGGTAACGCCGCCTGCTATGATATGATGTACGGTGCAGCCCCGACCCCCTTTATGAGCTGGGCTCGCCAGCGCGGTGCCAGGGCCTCAGATGGCTTGGGCATGCTGGTAGAACAGGCTGCGGAGTCATTTTATCTGTGGCGCGGTATCAGGCCGGAAACCCAACAGGTGCTCGATGCCCTGCGTCTTAAACTGGTTGCCGAAGCGAACGGCAAAGCCTAGCTCTGCGACTGCATCTCTGCCAGATACTGATCTTTGAGCTTGACGTAATTGGCCGGCGAATAGGTAAAAAACTGCTTTTCGCTATCAGACAGGGCTCGCATCTGCTTGCAGGGATTGCCCACATAGACATAACCAGTTTTCAGTGTTTTACCCGGCGGTACCATGCAGCCGGCACCTATAATCACCTCGTCTTCGATCACTGCCCCGTCGTTAACTATGGCGCCATTGCCAACCAGTATGCGGTTACCCACGGTGCAGCCATGTAGCACAGCGCGATGGCCAATGACCACGTCTTCGCCTATGGTCAGGGGCCAGCCCTCGGGGTTAAAGTCTGAAGCATGGGTGATATGTAGCACCGCATTGTCTTGAACATTGGATCTGGCACCTACCACAATGCGGTGCATATCGCCGCGAATCACAGCCCCCGGCCAGACTGAGACATGGTCGCCAAGATGCACGTCGCCGATAACGGTGGCAGCTGGGTCAACATAGACCTCCTGACCTAGCTGGGGCGAAATGCCGCGGTGGGAGCGAATTGAGTGATCCATAGCTAACAATGTCCTCTATAATGGGGGTCCTATTGTGGTGAACTATTCATGGCTTTTACAACTAAAAAACAATTTATCGCCGGAGTGACTTGCCCTAAGTGCGCCGAGATGGACAAGATTCAGGCCTATACCCAGGACGGGATCAACTATCGCGAATGCGTAAGCTGTGGGTTCAAAGACGAGATGCGGCTATCATCGGCGCCTCGAGAGCTGCAGACCAGGGTCAATACCGATGCGGATGAGATTGCCCGTCAGACTCAGACGGTAAAACTGGTCGATCCACAACCCTAACACCCACGGGCTCCAGTTCGTTGAAAACCCGGCGAAGATTGGCTAAAGCAAACGCCAATCAGTGCAGTCTAACGCGGCTGTTTTGGCTTTTAAACAACAGGCGAATATTGGATGAGTCGGTCAGGCAGGGGTAGCGGGTAATGGGGTCATTGCTGAGCGTGCTCGCGTAGTCACGGAGCAGGCGCTGTATGTTTTCATCGCCGTTAATCGCCTTGACTAGCTTGTCATTAAGCAGCTGGATAGCCCCATCTATTTGGTTGGCAAAGGGCTCGCCGATAATATGATGAACAATCAGATTAGAGCGGGTCATATCCACAGGGATGACCGGGCACTGGTAGCTGGCGCTCAGCACATCGTTGAGTTCTTCAAGCAGCCGATGGGCCAAGTAAGCCTGGTACATGTGGGCTTCTAAGTTTTCTTCGTTCGACACCACTTCAATCGGCGCGTCGAGAAACTCTTTGGCGGTGACGACCTGCCGGGCGATCTCACCGCTCACACCAGCCATACTGAGGAAATCTTCAAAGGCGCGGATAAAGTCGGGCACCAGCTCCACATAGCGCTCAATAAAAGAGGCCAATGCCGCAGTGCCATCGCTTTCACGCAGATTGATGGAGTGATGCAGGTGTTTTACTCGCTCATTGAGATAGGCGACTAAAAATTCACTGGTCTGTTCTGAAAGTGGCAGCATGTAGGGCACTCTTTCATCGTAATTCTGTGATCCATTGGCAGCCGTCAGCCGTTACATTTGATGGCGATAGTTTTGTCAGCTGTGCGCGCCTACCGTTAAATCTAGCAGATTTTAGGCGTGATGGCAGAAAGATTGCTCCTCTGACCCGGCGGACACAAAAATTAATGGCCCAGAAAGGCCATTTTGGCCGCTTTGCCGCTAGAGATACGCACCGACTTTTGCTACACTCGCCGCGCATTTTAAAGCGCTCATTAGATTTACCCGAGCGTCCATACAGAGGAAGAGCTTTAATTCCTAATTTACCACGGAGAAACAAGCGATGTTGAAAAGAGCGCAAGCACTTTTCTTGGGTTTGCTGAGTCCAGTTATTGCACTAGCAATGGCAGGCAGCGTTAGCGCGGAGAGCGCAATGCGGCAGCTCAATATGCCTCAGGGAGTGACCGAAGTTAGTCAAGCAGCCTACGATATTCACATGATTATGATGTGGATCTGTACGGTGATCGGCATTGCCGTATTTGGCTTTATGTTTTACGTTATGTACGCCCACCGCAAATCTCGCGGCGCTGTAGCGGCAAACTTCCACGAAAATCATGTTGTCGAGCTGATCTGGACTATTGTTCCAGCGCTGATTCTGATTGTAATGGCAATCCCGGCGACCTCAGCTCTGCTGAAAGTGTATGACACTGAGAATGCCGATATCGACATCAAGGTAACCGGATACCAGTGGAAGTGGCAGTATGAGTACATTGGCGAAGGCGTTAAGTACATGAGTGAGCTGCGCACCTCTCAGGACGAGATCTACGGTCGCACGCCTAAAGGTGAGCACTATCTTCGTGAAGTTACAGAGCCTCTGGTGATCCCAACCGGCAAAAAAGTCCGCTTCCTGATCACGGGCAACGATGTAATCCATAGCTGGTGGGTTCCCGATTTCGGCGTTAAGCGCGATGCCATACCAGGATTGTTCACTGCGGCCTGGGCAAAGACCGACACCCCGGGCACCTACGTGGGCGAATGTACTGAGCTCTGTGGTTTGGGCCATGCCTTTATGCCTGTCGTGGTAGAGGTAAAAGAGGAAGCTGAGTACAACGAGTGGCTGGCTGGTAAGAAAGCCGAAGCTGCCGAGTACGCCTCGACAATCGGTAAAGAATGGACTTTCGATGAGCTTATGGTTCGTGGTGAAGATGTTTACAACCGCTCCTGTGCGGCCTGTCACCAGGCTGATGGCAACGGCATCCCCGGCGTGTTCCCTGCTCTGAAAGACAGCCCTATAGCACTGGGCTCGAAAGAGGGTCATATCGCTGTGCTAATCGACGGCGTACCAGGCTCCTCAATGCAGTCATTTGCTGATCAGCTCTCAGAAGTTGATATTGCCGCGGTCGTTCACTACGAGCGCAACGCATGGGGCAATGATGTTGGCGACGTAACCCAGCCAATAGATGTCCTCAACTACAAACAAGGCCAATAGGGAGTATTCGATATGGCACATGGTCCCGCAACTCTGGCTGATGGCTGGGGAAAATATATAAGCCGTTGGGTGTTCACCACCAACCACAAAGATATTGGCACACTGTACCTCTGGTTCAGCTTTGCCATGTTTATCATGGGTGGCGCCTTTGCAATGATTATTCGCGCCGAGCTGTTTCAGCCCGGTATGCAGCTGATTAAACCAGAATTCTTTAATCAGATGACCACCATGCACGGTCTGGTCATGGTGTTTGGTGCAATTATGCCGGCCTTTGTTGGCCTGGCTAACTGGTTGATTCCAATGATGATCGGTGCGCCAGATATGGCATTGCCGCGCATGAACAACCTGAGCTTCTGGATTCTTCCATTTGCTTTCGCGATTTTGACTGCCACTTTGTTTATGGAAGGCGGCGGTCCTAACTTCGGTTGGACGTTTTACGCGCCACTCTCAACCACCTATGCACCGGATACAGTGAACTACTTTATCTTTGGTGTGCATATCATGGGTGCATCATCCATTATGGGCTCCATTAACATTATCGCCACGGTAATGAATATGCGCGCCCCTGGCATGACCTATATGAAAATGCCACTGTTCGTGTGGACCTGGTTGATCACTGCGTTCTTGCTGGTAGCAGTAATGCCCGTACTGGCCGGTGCAGTGACCATGATGCTGATGGATATTAACTTCGGTACTAGCTTCTTTGATGCTGCTGGTGGCGGTGATCCGGTACTGTTCCAGCACGTGTTCTGGTTCTTCGG
>JBMZST010000046.1:0-9899 GCA_049623265.1 Porticoccaceae bacterium | reverse complement strand
TGCAGGGCAGCATGGCGGAGTTACTGGAATTAGTGCAGGCAGACAGCAATCAGCAGCGTGGTGAAATAGTGCTGGTGGTTGCCGGAGCAGCCAGTGAGCCCGATTTGGTCTCTGTGGATGCAGAGAAAGTTCTCGGCCTGCTGCTTAAAGAATTACCTCTAACCAAAGCTGCCTCGCTCACCGCCAAAATTAGCGGTGGCGATAAAAAGCAGCTCTACCAACTGGGCCTGTCTCTGCAGCAAAGGTCCTAGCGGCCGAGCCAGGGGCGCCACTGATATTTATACACTTAATGGGGCATTACAGCCGTATACTGGAGTTCATTATGCGCTGGTTTGATAGCATTAATAAGGCAATTGATAATTGGCCCTTGTAATGCGAGGCGATTAATAAAAGAATAGCCTCCGACCGTTACTCAGCCCTTTTTACCACAGGGCAAGAGTGGGCGACAGAACACCAACAATAAAAAAAACGAGGAATCATCTTGGAAGCTTTTCTGGGTCAACTTAACGCCATTATCTGGAGCTCAGCACTTATATATCTCTGTCTGGGTTCTGGGTTGTACTTCTCTGTGCGCACCAAATTTTTGCAGGTGCGTCATTTCCGCCATATGCTCAGTATTATGCGCGAGGGCCGCAGCTCTGACTCGGGGGTCTCCTCATTCCAGGCTCTGGCTATGTCTCTGTCGGGCCGCGTGGGTACAGGTAATATTGCCGGTGTAGCTACGGCAATCGCCATGGGAGGGCCAGGTGCAGTTTTCTGGATGTGGATGGTGGCCTTTTTTGGGGCCTCCACCGCCTATGTAGAGGCTACCCTGGCGCAGATTTATAAAGAGAAAGATGATAACGGCGAATATCGCGGTGGTCCGGCTTATTTTATTGAAAAAGCCATGGGCCAAAATTGGTACGCCTGGTTGTTTGCTGCTGCGACCATTATTGCCGTGGGTTTCTGCCTGCCAGGTATTCAGTCCAACAGCATTGTGGCCGCCATGAACAATGCCTGGAGCGTGCCTCCTATTGCCACCGCGTCGTTTATTGCTCTGGGTATAGCGCTGATTATCTTTGGTGGCGTTAAACGCATAGCGCACTTTGCCCAGATTGTGGTGCCCGCGATGGCGCTGGGATATATCCTGATCGCCTTTTTGGTGATGGGCGCCAATATTGATCAGTTCCCTGCGGTGGTTAAACTGATTATCAGCAGTGCCTTTGGCCTCGAAGCTGGTTTCGGTGCCATTATTGGCATGGCCGTGCAATGGGGTGTGAAGCGTGGCATCTATTCTAATGAAGCAGGGCAGGGCACAGCGCCTCACGCGGCCGCTGCTGCAGAGGTGTCGCATCCGGCTAAACAGGGGTTGGTACAGGCTTTCTCTGTGTATGTAGACACGTTGCTTATTTGCACTGCCACGGCCTTTATGATCCTAATGACGGGCCTTTACAATGTGCAGGGACCCGATGGTGTGATGCTGTATCAGGGGCTCTCGGGCTACGAAGCTGGCCCGGCCTATGTGCAAAGCGCCTTTGACACAGTGCTGCCAGGCTTTGGCAAAGGCATACTGGCAGTATCGCTGCTGTGTTTTGCCTTCACCACCATAGTAGCCTACTACTATATTGCCGAGACCAATGTGATGTTTATCAACCGTCGAGTGCATCGCCCCTGGCTGGTGCTGTTTCTCAAAGCTCTGGTACTGGCGTCGGTGATGTACGGTGGATTAAAAAGCGCCAATGTCGCCTGGGCACTGGGAGATGTGGGTGTAGGCCTGATGGCTTGGCTCAATATAGTGGCCATACTGATTTTGCAAAAGCCGGCCATGCTGGCGCTAAAAGACTATGAAACCCAGTTGGACAATGGCCAGGAACCCCTGTTTGATCCTCAGAAGTTGGGGATTGAGAAGGCTGACTTCTGGATAAAAAAATAAACTGCCGGTGACGGCGTCTGCTAGGCGGCTGGCCAGCCGCCTAGTTCTTTCCAGCGATTGGTAATCTTACAAAACAGCTCTGCAGTTTTAATGGTGTCGTACAGGGCGCTGTGGGCATTGCGATTATTAAACTCAATGTCCGCAGCCTGACAGGCCTTAGCCAGCACCGTTTGACCATAGGCCAGTCCCGCCAATGTCGAGGTGTCAAAACAGGAGAACGGGTGAAACGGGCTGCGTTTAATCTGATTGCGCTCAATCGCTGCATTGACAAAACCCAGATCAAAATGCGCATTGTGCGCCACCATCACCGACCTGGTGCAGCCAGTATCGCTGATCTCTTTCCGAATAGGGCGAAACACTTCCCGCAGAGCCTCACCTTCTTCCTCTGGGTTGCGCTCCGGGTCATAGATATCAATACCGGTAAATTCCAGGGCTGAGGGTTCCACCACAGCACCGGGAAAGGGGTCGATATTTTTGCTGTAGCTCTCTTTAATCTGCAGATTGCCCTGGGCGTCCATCTCCAAAATGACTGCAGCAATCTCTAGCAGTGCATCGGTTCGGGAATTAAAACCTCCGGTCTCTACATCCACAACCACAGGCAGAAACCCGCGAAAGCGCTTGGCCATCAACGAGGGCTGTAATAACTCTTCGGGCATATCCATTAAAGGCTAAGTTTCCAGTTTAGGCTGGTGCCCGCACCCAGCGGGATCAATTGCGTGCCGTCGTAGGGCAGAGACTCAGGCAACTGCCAGGACTGGCGCAGCAAGGTAATCTTATCTGTATTGCGCGGCAGGCCGTAAAAGTCAGGGCCATTGGTGCTGGCAAAGGCTTCTAGTTTATCCAGAGCACCCGCCTGATCAAATACCTCGGCGTAGAACTCGATGGCGGCATGATGGCTAAAACAGCCAGCACAGCCGCAAGAGCTCTCTTTGCGCCCCTGCTCATGGGGAGCAGAGTCAGTGCCTAAGAAAAACTTTTTATTGCCGCTGGTTGCCACCTCAATCAGCGCCTGCTGATGCACATTGCGCTTCAAAATAGGCAGGCAAAACAGATGGGGCCTAATGCCTCCCACCAGCATATGGTTGCGATTAAACAGCAGATGCTGGGGCGTAATGGTCGCCGCGATATTGTCACTGGACTCCGAGACAAACTCTGCTGCCTGCTTGGTCGTAATATGTTCGAGAATAATTTTAAGCTGCGGAAACTGCTTAGCCAGGCCACGCAGATGGCGCTCGATAAACTCAGCCTCGCGATCATAGATATCAATTTCATGGGCTGTTACCTCGCCGTGCAGCTGCAACACCATACCCACCTCTTGCATGGTCTCCAGCACTGCGCTGATATTGGCTAGGTCAGTCACACCAGAATCTGAATTGGTGGTTGCACCCGCAGGGTAGTACTTGCAGCCATGAACAAACCCACAATCTTTAGCTGCGCGAATTTCCTCTGGGTCTGTATTGTCGGTGAGATAGAGAACCATAAGCGGTTCCCAGTTAGAGCCCGCGGGCCGCTGTGCCAGGATGCGTTCCCTATAGGCTGCTGCCTGGGCCACAGTGGTCGCCGGTGGCGTCAGGTTAGGCATAATAATACCGCGTCTAAACCCCCTGGCTGCTGCTGGAACTGTTGTCTCCAGAGCGCTGCCGTCGCGAAGGTGTAGGTGCCAGTCGTCGGGTTGGATAATGCTGATTTGATCCATTGAGAAGGGTCCTTGGTTTAGGCGTCAATGCTACCGGAAACAGTGGCGTCATACGAGTACTTGTGTAAATCTAGCGCCATGAATATTACCCTGCTGGTCAATCGCGACCTGGCCAGTCATATTGCCCTGAGTCGCCTACTGAACCTACTCAGCGAACATCGGCTATCGATTTTTATCTCCGAAAAAGTTGGCCTCGACCACAGTCTGCCCCAGCCATTGATGGATCTGGCAGCGCATGAAAAACAACTGATTTCCAGCAGCTCCCATAGCTTTGATAGTCTGGCCAGCCAGGCTAATTGCCAACTGCAGGGTTTTGCCGACCTGGGTGGCCAGGTCAATGGGCAAGAGGCTGTGGCGCGCATTCAGGCCACAGAACCCGATGTTATTCTATCGATTCGTTTTGGCATGATCCTTCGCGAGCCTGTGATTGCTATCCCCAGATACGGTGTTATCAACTTGCACTCCGGCGTGCTGCCAGATTATCGCGGAGTCATGGCCAGCTTTTGGGCCATGGTCAATGGCGAGTCGCAGATTGGTTCCACCCTGCATTTTATTCAGGACAGCGGGGTAGACAGCGGGGACATACTGTCTATTGCCAAAATCCCCCTCAACCACGAACAGTCCTATTTGCTCAATGTGCTCAAGCTTTACGATGCCGGCTGTCAGCAGCTGGCCCATGCTGTGCAGCAATTGGATGCTGGTGCTGATCTGAGTGCTCAGCCCCAGCAGGGTCAGGCTAAATACTACTCATTCCCCGGTGACGAGCAATTGGCAGAGTTTGCTGCTCTGGGCTATCAATTATTTGATACTGCAGAAATTGAGCAAATCAGAGCACTGCAGGGTTAAACGGCACACAAAGTGCTCAATTTAGGGTAGAATTCGCAGCCGTTTTACCCAGCAAAGGAATCAGCAACGTGTCATCGGTTAATAAAGTCGTTCTCGCCTACTCAGGTGGTCTGGATACCTCAGTTATCGTTAAATGGCTGCAGGAAGAATATCAATGTGAAGTGGTCACCTTTACCGCCGATATAGGCCAGGGTGAAGAAGTAGAACCCGCTCGCGCCAAAGCCGAAGCTCTGGGTGTTAAAGAGATTTATATCGACGACCTACGTGAAGAATACGCCCGCGACTTTGTCTTCCCCATGTTCCGAGCCAACACCATTTACGAGGGCGAGTACCTGCTGGGTACCTCCATCGCTCGCCCGCTGATCGCCAAGCGCCTGATTGAAATTGCCAATGAAACCGGCGCCGACGCAATTTCCCATGGCGCCACTGGTAAAGGTAATGATCAGGTGCGCTTTGAGCTGGGGGCTTATGCCCTTAAACCAGGCATCAAAGTTATCGCCCCATGGCGCGAATGGGACCTGAACTCTCGCGATAAGCTAATGGACTACTGCGCCGAGCATAAAATTCCCGTAGAAATGAAGCGCGGAAAAAAATCCCCCTTCTCCATGGACGCCAACCTGCTGCATATCTCTTACGAGGGCGGCAACCTGGAAGACCCCTGGAGCGAAGCCGAAGATGAAATGTGGCGTTGGACAGTATCCCCAGAGGAAGCCCCAGATCAGGCGACCTATATGGACATCAGCTACGAGAAGGGCGATATAGTGGCCATCGACGGTCAGGCCATGAGCCCAGCCACAGTGATAGAGCACCTGAATAAGGTAGCTGGCGCCAATGGTGTGGGTCGATTGGATATTGTTGAAAACCGTTATGTAGGTATGAAGTCCCGCGGCTGCTACGAAACTCCAGCGGGCACAGTAATGATGAAAGCCCACCGCGCCATAGAGTCTTTGACTCTGGACCGTGAAGTGGCCCATATGAAAGATGAGCTTATGCCTCGCTACGCCAAACTTATTTATAACGGTTACTGGTGGGCCCCAGAGCGCCTGATGTTGCAAGCCGCGATTGATCAGACTCAGGATGTGGTTAATGGTGAGGTGCGCATTAAGCTCTATAAGGGCAATGTCTCAGTAGTGGGCCGCAAGTCCGACAGCGATAGCCTGTTTGACGCTAATATAGCCACCTTTGACGACGATGGCGGTGCTTACGATCAGGCCGACGCCGAAGGCTTTATCAAACTCAATGCACTGCGCCTAAGAATCGCTGCCAACCGTGGACGCGATTTAAAATAAGCGCTGCCTTAGCCCAGGCCAACAGCCGCTCCACTGGAGCGGCTTTTTTGTGGCTGGGCCCTGGCCACAAGCCAGCTTGCAACAGTCGCCAGCAGGGCTATATTTAGACTACACTGGCAGCATGAAAGTGACCGCCAAAGATATTAAGCAGGCCCATGGGCGCATAGCGCCATATATCCATCGCACGCCCATACTACAAAGTCAGCCGCTCAATCGTATGCTGGGCTGCGAGCTTTACTTCAAAGCAGAAAACCTGCAAAAAATTGGCGCCTTTAAAGCCCGCGGCGCCTGCAATGCATTATTTTCCATGAACCAGGCCAGTCTGCAAAAAGGCGTAATCACCCATTCCTCCGGCAACCATGGCGCTGCCCTGGCCTGGGCAGCCAGTCTTAAAGGTGCTCCCTGCACCGTAGTTATGCCAGAGAATGCCCCCCAAGTAAAAAAAGACGCCGTGGCTGCCTATGGTGCCCATATACAACTCTGCGAGCCCAACATGCCCGCCCGCGAAGGCACAGTGGCCAGATTAATTGAAGAGCAGGGGCATAGCCTGGTACATCCCTACGACGCCGATGAAATAATAGCCGGGCAGGGCACCGCCGCACTCGAACTCCTGGAGCAGATCAAAGACCCCCTAAATATAGTCATGGCCCCAGTAGGTGGAGGTGGCCTGATAGGTGGCACCGGCATTTACGTCAAAGGCAGTAGCAGCGCCAAAGTGATAGGCGCAGAACCAGAGCAGGCCAAAGATGCCTGGCTGGGCTTCACCACAGGCCAGCGCCTGACAGAGTACAGCCCCAACACCATAGCCGACGGTCTGCGCGCCACAGTCGGGGTGCGCCCATTTGCCGCCATCACCAATACCGTAGACGATATTTTGCTCTGCTCCGAAGAGCGCATAGTCGAAGCCATGCGCCTTATCTGGACCAGACTCAAAGTGATTATAGAGCCCTCCTGCGCCGTACCCCTGGCCGCCATAATGGACCAGCCCGAGCAGTTTCAGGGCAAGCGCGTAGCCATTATCCTCACCGGCGGCAATGTAGATCTGGACGCATTGCCCTGGTAACCCAACCAAAACCCAACTAAGGGTTTCTCCGCTCCCTGGTGTTATAACCCCATTGGGGCAACGCCAGTGCAGGCAATGCGGCGGTTTATCTCGCGGTTTGTCGGCAAGCACGATGCAGAAGATGTGGTGTAAGTGGCCTTTTGGCGTGCTTACAACGCCAAGACCGGCTGATTTATCAGAGGGCTACATGGGTGAGTCAAAAGCGGCTGAATTAGTGAGCTTGTCGCTTTCTATTCTGTACAAGGAACGTATGCTGGGAGCTATGGGTGAAAGTACTGATTAGTGATGCCAATGTTTCTATAGATCAATGAAGTTTTTATCAACCCTCCCTTTTGCAATACTCCCGCGGCGTCAGCCCAGTCCAGTGCTTAAACGCCCGGGTAAATGATCGCGATTCCGTAAATCCTACAACCTCCGCTACCTGCTCCACGCTGAGTCGTTCATTGACCAGCTTGTGAATGGCTACCTCTCTTCTAAGATTATCCTTAATCTTTTGATAACTCGTCGCACTCTCCTTTAGCCGCCGGTGCAATGTCTGGCTGCTTACTCCCAACTCTTTAGCTAGCTCGTGAATCGGTGCAAAGACCAGCCGGTCTGGGTGGCGCTGGCCTATCATGCGCTCAATTTGCGCTTCTAATGTGGTGTCGGCGCCGGGAATAGTCATGACATCTGCCGGTGCGTTTTGCACATAGGTGGCCAGCTCCTGGTCTGATCGCACCAGTGGTTTATCCAGATACTGGGCATCAAAAATCAGCCGGTTGGCGCTGCGTTTAAACTGCAGCTGGCTGGGAAACATAATCTGCAGCTCGCTGCGATGGGCTGGGGCCTTAAAGGTAAAGTGGGTTTCTTGCAGGCGTATGGGTTCGCCTATATACCAGCTGGGGAAGCGGTGCCAGATTACCAGCCAAAACTCGGCCATAAAGTGCTCTGGGTCGAGCTGGGGTTGGTCCATGGTAAAGCTGAGCACGGCATTACCATGGGTCTGGTTAAGCTGCATGGGGATATCATTGCTCACCAGGTTGTAGAAGTTGACTGCTTTGTCCAGCAATTCCCCCAATGTGCTGCAGTGGCTGACCAGCTCGGCCATGGTGGCAAACAGGCCCACTTTGCAGTTGTTGTGGGTAAAGCCCATAAACTCGTCATCCAGTGTTTCCTGCACTGTCTTAAATAATCTTGCTACCTGATCTGTATGCACCCGCTGGTTGGGCTGGCCCATTACGGCCGGGTTTATGCCTGCCCGCTCCAGTGCCTGTTGCTGGGGGAGGTTATTTTTTCGTAGCCCATGCATGCAGCTAATCACATGGTGGTTGCAAATGGTGGCCATCGGCTACCTCTTAGCGACATAATTTGTGAGTTTAAAGTGGATTTATACCATTAAATGCCTCTTAGGTGGAATTAATTTGGCAATAAATGTGATTTATGCTGTTAAAAATAGACCTACTATTAACTACAGCGGTGCTGCATAGTGCATCAATTAAACATCACGCCGGAGTTGAGATGGCAGATAAAAACAATATGGCTGATTGGCAACAGCTGGCAACCAAAGAGCGCAAAGGCGCATCGCCGGATGATTTGCTGTGGCAAACGCCTGAGGGCATTGAGGTAAAACCGCTGTATACCGCGGAAGATACTGCTGGCCTTGAGCATATGGATAGCCTGCCCGGATTTGCGCCCTACAAACGTGGGCCCAAAGCAACCATGTATGCAGGCCGGCCCTGGACTGTGCGTCAGTATGCGGGTTTCTCTACCGCTGAAGCGTCTAATGAGTTCTACCGAAAGAATCTGGCTGCGGGTCAGCAAGGCTTATCTGTGGCCTTTGATCTGCCCACTCACCGAGGCTATGACTCTGATCACCCGCGAGTGGTTGGCGATGTAGGCAAAGCCGGTGTGGCTATAGACTCGGTTGAGGATATGAAGATTCTCTTCGATGGTATTCCATTGGATAAGGTGTCTGTATCCATGACTATGAATGGCGCTGTGCTGCCGGTAATGGCCAGCTATATAGTGGCTGCCGAAGAGCAGGGCGTGGCGCCGGAGCAGCTGGCGGGCACCCTGCAAAACGATATTTTAAAAGAGTTTATGGTGCGCAATACCTATATCTACCCACCAGAGCCGAGCATGCGGGTGGTGTCGGATATTATTGGTTACACCGCTAACCATATGCCCAAGTTTAACTCTATCTCCATCAGTGGCTACCATATGCAGGAGGCCGGAGCCACCAATGTGCAGGAGCTGGCCTATACCATTGCCGATGGTATTGAGTATGTGCGCACGGCCATTAACAGTGGCATGGATGTGGATAAGTTTGCCCCGCGGCTATCATTCTTTTTTGCTATTGGCATGAACTTCTTTATGGAGATTGCCAAGCTGCGAGCGGCGCGGATTCTTTGGGCGACTCTGATGGAAGAGAAGTTTGCCCCCAAGGATGATCGCAGTCTGGTGTTGCGCACCCATTGCCAGACCTCTGGCGTTAGCCTCACCAGCAAGGACCCCTACAACAATGTAATGCGCACCACTATTGAGGCCATGTCAGCGGTGCTGGGTGGCACTCAGTCACTGCATACCAATTCCTTTGACGAAGCCCTGGCTCTGCCCACGGAGTTCTCCGCCCGTATTGCCCGCAATACCCAGCTGGTAATTCAGGAGGAGACCGGCATTACCAATGTGGTGGATCCATTGGCCGGTTCTTACTATGTGGAGTCATTGACCGATGAGCTGGTAAAAGCGGCTCGCGAGATAATTGATGAGGTAGAAGCGCTGGGCGGTATGACCAAGGCGGTAGAGACCGGCCTGCCCAAGTTGCGCATTGAAGAGGCTGCGGCTCAGCGCCAGGCTCGCATTGATCGCGGTGAAGAGGTGATAGTAGGGGTTAATAAATACCAGCTCGAAGTGGAGCCTGAGGTAGATGTGCTGGATATTGATAACAGTGCAGTGCGTGAGTCCCAGGTGG
This sequence comes from Porticoccaceae bacterium, assembly GCA_049623265.1. GTDB lineage: Bacteria > Pseudomonadota > Gammaproteobacteria > Pseudomonadales > Porticoccaceae > HTCC2207. The sequence goes on along the minus strand of JBMZST010000046.1, from coordinate 143 downwards.
CGCGCCTTGAGCAGGTGCGCAGCGCCAGAGATGCACAGGCCTGTGAGCAGGCGCTAGAGGCCCTGGCCAAGGCTGCCGAAACTGGTGAAGGCAATCTATTGGCGCTGTCTGTAGATGCAGCCAGAGCCCGGGCCACTGTTGGG
>JBMZST010000045.1:0-9960 GCA_049623265.1 Porticoccaceae bacterium | reverse complement strand
TACCTTGCCGCCCTGGATATCGTCGAACAGTACCAGGGCAACACCGCCCTGCTGTTGACCTGCACCCATGAAAAAACCTTTTGCACAGGCATTAACCTGGATTGGCTACTGCCACTAAACGATGCTGGTCGCAGGGAATTCACAACCGCCTTTGAAACTTTGCTGTGCCGTCTTGCTCTGCTAAATGCGCCCACAGTTGCTTGCATTAATGGCAATGCCTATGCCGGCGGCGCAATCTTGGCCAGTGCAACAGACTTTCGACTGATGCGTTCTGATCGCGGCCGCTTCTGCTACCCCGAAGTGGATATTAAAATTCCCTTTACCCAGGTATCCAGTGATGTAGGCCAGCTATTACCCAATCGGCAGGCGGTGAAAAATATGATGCTGACCGGGGTTGCTTATACGGGGATAGAATGTGCCGAACTGCAAATTGTCGACGCCATTTACCCCCAGGATCAGTTACAACAAGAGGCTCTTAGCCTGGCCAAATCATTAGCCAGTAAAGACCGTGCAACCTACTGCAAAAATCGCAATTTGATGAGGCCCGAGATTGTGGCTCATCTAAATAATCTAACCCAACAACGATAATTAGGAGAAACCATGGCTACCAATCTATTTGATCTCACCGGCAAAGTTGCCCTTGTCACCGGCGCCAGTCGAGGAATCGGAGAGTCTATTGCCAAGCTATTGGCTGAGCACGGGGCCCATGTCATTGTCTCCAGCCGCAAGATTGATGGCTGTCAGGCTGTGGCTGATGCGATTACCGCCGAGGGCGGCAGCGCCGAAGCCCTGGCTTGCCATGTAGGCAATATGGGCGATATCGAAACCTGCTTTGCCCAGATTAAGCAGATGCACGGCAAGCTGGATATCCTGATTAACAATGCAGCCACCAATCCCTACTTCGGCCATATTCTGGATACGGATCTGGGTGCCTATACCAAGACTGTGGATGTGAATATTCGCGGCTATTTCTTTATGTCCATAGAGGCGGGAAAAATAATGCGTGAGAATGGTGGCGGCGCTATTGTTAATACAGCCTCCATCAATGCATTGCAGCCTGGACCCATGCAGGGGATCTACTCCATCACCAAGGCCGCTGTCGTCAATATGACCAAAGCCTTTGCCAAAGAGTGCGGTGGGTTGGGTATTAGAGTGAATGCACTGTTACCCGGTATGACTAAAACACAGTTTGCCGGCGCCCTGTTTAGCGATGAAAAGATTTACAACCAGGCCATTGCCACCATCCCTATGCATCGGCATGCGGAGCCCGATGAGATGGCGGGTTCAGTGCTATATCTGGTATCTAATGCAGGTAGTTATACCAATGGCGAGTGCATTGTTGTGGATGGTGGCTTGACGGTATAAGGCCTACCCCTGTCATATTGAGCGCAGCGAAATATCCAAAAACCCTTCCCTGCGCTCAGGATGACTCGGAGCTTAATTCGGCCAATAAATAAACTCATCCCCCTCTTCCACCGGCTCGTTGCTGGTTTTATCAATCAGCTGCGGAGAATTGAACACGCTGGGCCAAAGCGGCTCTATCTGCTCGGCATTGTGAGCGGCCAGCAGAGCCTCGAGCTCGGCGACTTTATCGCTATTTTTGGCCACCAGATTTACCTGTTCTCTGGGGTCCTCGGCCAGGTTAAACAACCACTTGGCCATGGGCGCCGGTTGCGGCAAATGGGACTGTTCAGCACGAATTAACTTCCACCCTTGGTGCAATACCGTCTGCTGATGCCCCTCTCGCCAAAATAGCGTTTGGTGGGGTGGGTCGGTGATATCTTTGCGAATATAGGGCATCAAATCCACACCATCGATTTTTCGGTCCTGGGGCACCTGGGCACCGGCCGCTGCGGCTATGGTGGTAAAGATATCATTGTGATGTATGGGAGCTTCCAGGGTGGTCCCGGCATTTATCTGGGCCGGCCACTTCGCCATAAAGGGCACATGGGTACCGCCCTCAAAATGATTGAGCTTCCAGCCGCGGTATGGCTTGTTGACGTCGGGCAAGCCGATATAGCCTGCGCCACCATTATCACTGGTGAAAATAATGAGGGTATTGTCTGCAAGCCCATTGTCCTCAAGCGTCTGAGTAATCCTCGCCACACTGCGATCCAGGGCACGAATCATGGCGGCGTAAACCCGCAGGCGATGGTCAGCTATATGGGACAGGGCATCATAGTCCGCCCGCGCCGCCTGCAGTGGGTTATGGATGCCCCAGTGGGCCAGAAACAAAAAGAATGGGCGGTGACGGTTATTCTCAATCACCTTGATCGCTTCGTCGGTGTAATAGTCAGTCAGATAACCTTTGGGCTGAAAATCCTCATTTTCGGCGCCCACCCCATTAAAGGTGGCCGCGTAGGTGCCCGTGGCCCAGACCATGCGATCTATCCGGTCACCCTCTATCTTGGCATTGACCACATCCGGATGATTCTCGGGTAGATACAGAGTCCCTTTCAGCTCCAGACTATCGTCAAAACCCTGATTAATCGCCACCATATCACCCACAGATCCAAGGTGCCATTTACCCACATGAGCGGTGTAATAGCCCTGCTGTTTGAGCAACTCAGCAATGGTGATCTCCGACGCAGGAAGGCCGAGCTCTTCAATGGGCTTCATGGTGGCGGCATTGGCCTCATCCAACAGCAGAGGGAGCTGACTCGGATTCAGCTCTTCCATCCAGCGAAAGATGGTCACCCCGGTTTTATAAAACGGGGTAAATTCAAAACCAAATCGGGTGGAGTAGCGGCCGGTCATAATGGACGCTCTGGAGGGTGCACAGACCGCATTGGCGGCATAACCATTGGTAAAGGTGACGCCCTCATGGGCCAGGGCATCAATACTGGGGGTCTGTAAACTGCCATCAGCAGCACCGCCGTTATACAGAGATATATCATTAAAGCCCATATCATCGGTGACTATAAGCAGGATATTGGGCGGCCGATCGGCGGGCGGCGCATCTGCAGATTCAGGACCCTGAGACCACTGGGCCTCTCGATGATCGCCAACAGGGTTAAACATCGCCTGTAACTTGGGCGCCGCAATCACCAGCAGTTCTACCCGGTTCTGCCAGCCAATCGCGCCGACCGCAGCAAGCACCAACACCACCACCAAAAGCTTTTTCATAGGGACACCATTAACCCTGTGCTGGGCGGAATTTTATTGTCCAACAACTGAGACCAGTGCTGCGCCAAACTGGCGGACCCCTCTACCCATTGAACCTGAATATCTTCAGCCACCAACGCTGCTACTTCAGCGCTAGCTGTCATGGCATTGGCCATAGCCACACCTGGCCCCCATTCTTTATTGCGCTTTTCGATTTGCCCGGGGGCAAAAAAGAACCTGGGTCGTGCGCCAGGCAGCTCGCCAACCTTACCGCCCTCCTGCCAGTGACTGGCGCCCACCATACAGCTCTCAACCATATTGTCAGTCAGATGACTGTGCAGGCTAATCGTCAGCCGCGCATCGCCAGACATATCCACATAAGCCGTGGGCACAGAGGCGTCGATCTGTTGCTCCTGGTGATACAGCACAATCTGATCACAACAACCCAGACCTTCAACAAAGCCCCTATTGGCCTCAGAGGTGACACCTACCACCTTCTGGCTAACCTGCTGGTCACTGTGCAGCATCTGGGCAAGACCAAAGCCCGTCTTGGACGATACAGAACCGATGACTACCTGCTGGGCACCAAAAAACTCATTGTCCACTAAATAGTCGTAAATCAGATACGAGGTCATAAACAGGGGAAACAGCAGGCAGCGCTCATTTTCCATAGTTTGTAAAAACTCTGGCTCTGCCTTGGTGCGCCGGAACTGGTTGTAGATAGGGGGTAACTCGAGGCGGTGCTCCGCCACATCCATAAAATAATCTGTGTGAATATTACCCGGGGTTAACAGCGCATGGCTGGCCATAGGAAAGTAGCCCCAGAGTCTCTCACCCTCGGGTATCTGATCGCAGTTGGATTCAGTTACAGTACCGCAGCCCCAGACTGGCACTATGCCCCATTTATCCTCGGCGGGATAAAACTGCCAGTAACCTATGCTATCCCCTGTCACTGCATAGCTGACGTTATTGGCGGTAAGGCCAAACTTATCTATAGCCACCAATACCTGACCCTCAGCAGGAGCTGGCAGCTGGGTGGTTACCTGTTTGGTGTTGGTAATCTCTGCTCGGTCTACCCAGAGAGCATTGCAATCAGTCATAGTGGCTTCCTTTATTGTTGTGATAAAACGGCCAGAATTATTTTGACATAGTATATGACATAATAATTATCAGCAATACCGATCTCTGCGCCAGCCCCTTTCCAAGCGCTCACCCACTGATTTTGCTCCGCGTCAAAAATCTTATCCTATACTGTAAGTAATGGTATTTTTTAGTTTGAGGGGACTAGGCCATGAAAAATCTTAATGACTCCAACTTTCTCCCATCGCTCACCACCATCTCTGCACTGGTCCTGACGCTAATATGCCTGTCGAACCAGGTCGAGGCAGCCACCTGGTCCGAGAGAAAGCTGGATAAGACCATTTTAAAAATAGACCGGGATTTGACCAGAAAACGCTGGGAAAAAGTCATTAGCCGTAGCCAGAAAGCAATTCCACAATGTGCGGCCCGGCACGGTGAAGCTCATCCCATGTGCATAGTGATGCTGAGAAATATTAATCGCAGCTACGAGGAAACCAGGCGCTTTAATCCGGATCACTCACAGATTGAACGGGCCTATACATTGTCCAACCAGGTATTTGGCCTGGGCCACTCGACCACTGTAAAAACCAGAGACTACTACTACAAGTTTCTTATTTTTACTGAGGATTACGCCGCCGCCATACCCCTAGTCAAGGAAATCATTGCCCTTGAGGAAGCCGGCGAAGGTGACGAATACAGGCTGATGCAGCGCTATAACCAGCTTTATGCCCTACAGGGGCTAGAGGAAAACTGGCCCGCCGAGGAAGCGGCCTTAACCATGGTACTCAAACTGGCCAAAGAAGTTATGGGTGAAGACAGTGAGGATGTGCGCGCTGCTGCCGAAGCCTTGGCACACAATTACTGTATTCAACACAAATACCATGAGTTTTTTGAGCTGATCAATAAACAGAAGCTACAGGTGCCCTGCTTTGCCGAACCCAAGAGTTAGATAAGCACTAACTTGTTGCACAGCTGATTCTTCTCTCTAGTGGCGGGAAACTCACCGGACAGCTGGCTGCCAACAGCGGTCAAGCATTCCATCAGCCCCTCAAAAGCTTGCCCTGAGGCAACCCTGGCAGTGAGATCATCGATATCCTGTTGCCATACACTGTTATCGATCTTCTCGGCAATTCCATGATCGACCAGTATTTGTACCTGACGCTCTAGCTCGCATATAAATATTAACAGGCCTAGGTTGCCATCTGTGACATGCAGATTCTGCTCTAAAAATTGATACCTTGCTAACAGATCGCAGCGACGCTCGCGGGTTCGCTTTGGAATCAAACGCGACAAGAGTGGCCTGAACCTAAACACCAGAGTCAGCACAACAAACAGGCCCACCTGGGCCATCAATAACTCAGGCAGACTCAGCCACAGCGGCGTGAGCAGCAGCAACCAGGGTAAGATCAATGCTATTACTGCAGCCACCAGGGTCGGTATGTAGTGATAGTTATCTGCCTGTCTGGCAAATACTGTGACTATTTCTGCATCCGTATTAGCCTCGATTGCAGCCACCGCCTGCTCCAAAGCCTTCAGCTCACGCCCTGTAAATAAACTCATTACCAGCCGCCTCCACCGCCCCCGCCGCCGAAGCTGCCGCCCCCGCCTGAAAATCCACCGCCAAAGCCGCCACTAAAACCACCACTAAAACCACCACTAAAATCACCGGCACTAGGGCCATAATGATAATTGCTGTCAATGCCGTATGGCCGGGTTATCGGATACCAATTCACCACAAATAGCAGTAACAACAGTCCGCCGATAAGAAGCAAAGCTACAATAGGATTAAGCTCGTCTTGACTATTGGTGGCTGCGGGCAATTTGACCGTTTCACCAGATAGCACCTTAAGTATTTGGCGCGCACCTGCGATAACGCCACCATCGAAATCCCCCCGTTTAAAATAGGGCACTATGGTGTACTGGACTATGGAGGCTGCTAGCGCGTCGGTCATAAGCCCCTCCAGCCCGTAACCTACCTCGATGCGCATCTTGCGGTCAGTTTTGGAAATCAGTAGAAGCAGACCGTTATTTTTGTCTTTCTGGCCTAAAGCCCAGTAACGGCCCAGCATATAGCCGTACTGTTCAATTGTCTTTGAACCCAGGTCTACGACTGTAGCGACCACCAGCTGATTCCCTGTCTCAGCCTCATGTTTCTTAAAAGCTCGCTCAAGTTGGCTTTCGATAGACTGACTAAGCATCCCAGCCTGGTCGACAACCCGACCGGTCAGTTTGGGAAACTCTGTATCAGCGGAGGCTGAATAAGCGCTCAATAGCAGTAAAATGCCAGCTAATAGCCAGGCGGTAGACCCCAGGCCTCTGGTCACTATCAAAACTCGACAGAGGGCGGCTGATCCGCCTGTTCAGCTGTCGCTTTGTAATAATCTTGTCGTGGCTTTAACTCAGGATACAACCAGCCATGCCAGAGCTTGCCTGGGTAGGTTCGCAGTTCGGTATTGTACTGCTGCATGGCGAGAATATAGTCGCGGCGAGCTACACTGATTCGATTCTCAGTGCCCTCTAGCTGGCTCTGTAAAGCCATAAAATTCTGATTGGATTTGAGATCGGGGTAGCGCTCTGCAACCACCATTAAGCGCGACAAGGCCGAGCCCAGACGGGCCTGGCCAGCTTCAAAACGCTGCAACATCTCCGGGTTATCAATCAGGTTGCCGTCCACCTTGACCTGCCCCACACTGGCACGTAACTTGGTCACCTCGGTGAGCAGCTCTTTTTCCTGGGCGGCAAACCCCTTCACTGTGGCCACCAGATTTGGAATTAGATCAGCGCGCCTCTGGTATTGATTCTCTACCTGAGACCAGGCAGAGCTCACCTGCTCGTCATAAGTGGGGAGATTATTAACGCCGCAACCAACCAAGCCAGAAACAACGAAAACCAGAACAAACAGTCTAGACATTAGAGCCTCTTATCAAATATTCACTAGTGAATAATGCCTGAACTGAGATCACAAGACAAATTGGGGCGAGCTGACTGTCAAATTAACTGGCCAGCCCAGCCCGAATCAAGCCAGATTGCTTTTGGCTTCGCTGTATTCCCTAGACAACCTGTCAACCAAGGCCTGGGTGGTCTGCACTGATTTCACAGCACCTATACCCTGGCCACAGCCCCAAATATCTTTCCAGGCCTTGGATTTCGAGCTACCACCAGAACCAAAGCTCATTTTGGAGGCATCACTTTCAGGCAAGTTATTCGGGTCCAGACCAGCCGCTTCAATAGACGGCTTAAGATAGTTTCCAGAAACGCCGGTAAATAGATTACTCAACACAATATCATCAGCGCCATAGTCCACAATCGACTGTTTATACGCCTGGGTAGCATCGGCCTCATCCGTGGCGATAAACGCAGAGCCTATATAGGCCAGGTCAGCGCCCATGGCCTGGGAGGCCAGCACGGCACCGCCATTGGCAATAGATCCAGACAGTAGCAGAGGCCCATCAAACCACTCGCGAATCTCCTGCACCAGTGCAAACGGCGATAGCGATCCGGCATGGCCACCGGCACCAGCAGCAACAGCGATAACACCATCAGCGCCTTTGGCTATGGCTTTTTTAGCAAAGGTATTGTTAATAATATCGTGCAGCACTATGCCGCCGTAGGAGTGAACCGCCTCATTGACAAACTCTTTGGCGCCCAGTGAGGTTATTACTATGGGCACTTTCCACTTAACACACATCTCAACATCGTGCTGCAGCCGGTCATTAGAGGAATGGACAATTTGGTTCACCGCAAATGGCGCCGAGGGGGCATCTGGGTTTTCCGCATCATACTGGGCCAGTTCCGTTGTGATTTTCTCCAGCCACCGATCCAGCTCCTCTGCGGGCCGGGCGTTCAGCGCAGGAAAGGAGCCTACGATGCCGGCTTTGCACTGGGCGATCACCAGATCAGGGTTTGAGATAATAAACAGAGGCGCAGCAACCACTGGCAGTCTTAGTCGATCAGACAGAATAGGAGGTAGTGACATAACAAATTTTCTCGCGATTTATCATCGCCGCACTCTCGGGTGCAGCTGGTTAGTTTGCGGTTCGAGTCAAAAACTAGCCGGCTAGTGTGCAAAAATAATGCTCAGAGATAAACAGGCTACTCCGTACTTTTGACGACCAGGGGGTACCGCCACTACCTAATACGGCAACCCGGGTCATTGCTGATCAGTATGCGCAGATAAATGTTTATCCAGATGCTGGTGGAAATTAACAATCGCCTTTTCGAAATGGCCAAAAGTGAAGTGGCTGTTGGCCTTGCTAGCCACAGATGCCTGGATAGCACGCGCCGCTTCGCGATCTTCGCTCTGCCCGGAATCACCCACAAATAGCGCATCTCGCTGGGCTTCTTGCAGAGGAATATCCTGCCCATCAGCTCCCCGATTAACCATGCGATACAGTATCCATCGAGACCGGGTCGGGCTCAGGGGTTCTAGTATCGCCATATTGCTATGCTTGGAGAGCACAGAGACGCTCGCGGTCGGAAATAACAGATACACCGAGGTGACCAAGCCATCAATACGCCTCTGTTCCGGGGCTACGTCGCGCATTTTTTCGATACGCCTGAAAGGAAAGGTCACCCGGGAGTTGGCACCGAAAGTTTCCACCAGATTTATATTGTCCAGGCCATAGGGGTAGAAAGACTCCCGATGCAAAGACTTAATATGGTAGCCCTCCATCAGAGTCTCATTGAGTATTTTCCAATTGGCCTCGTCCTCAAGCTCCTCCGCCTCGAACATCTGCTGTTGCGGAGCGAAATAGTCCAGACAGTTGGCCATCATATCCTCAGTAATCTCCCCCTCCTGCATCACATAGACGATACCGCCCTTCTCCCGAGCGCTTACCTCGACCAGACCGTGTTGCTCTGGGTCTACACCAGGAAAGCCCTCCTGTCCGGGAATACTTTTGAGATTGCCCTCAAGATTATAAGCCCAGGCATGGTAGGGGCAGACAAAGGCCCGGGAACAGCCGGTCCCTTTGGCCACCTGCATACCGCGATGACGACAGGCATTGATAAAGGCCCGCACCACACCGTCGAGACCTCGCACCACCACCAATGGTGTCCCCGAGGCCGTACGAGCTATATAGCTGCCCTTGTCTGGCAGAGCCGCCGAGGGACAGTAGGGAACAGGCAACCGCTTGAGCAGTGCCATTTCCTCATCGAAACGCTCCTGAGAATAATAATGGTCCGCGGGTTCACGCCAAACCGTCTCGCCCAGATCTGTGGTGTTGTTATCTAAATGCTCAAAAACCCGCTCGAACACAGCCTGTTCACTGAGTAAAGGCGACTCTATTTGTTTGTTTGTCATAGGGGGACCGAAGTTTTCTTATTTTAGTTAATCTATAACAAGCAGCACAGTAATTCAACTGAGACACAGGTTACAAATATGATATCAGAGATTGTTTTAGTGAATATGAATTAATAAACTGCCGCTAAGCAAAAAAAATAATAACAGCTTAGGAATCTTACAATGCTTACCACCTATACTGACTACCTCAACCAATGGAACAGCCAGCACCCGGACCAGATATGGCTGCGGGAGCGCAGTGGCGATACTACGATCGACTGGACCTGGCATCAGGCCCACACAGAAATCAATGCTCTGGCCTGTTGGTTCGAATCGCATTTTGACACCAGGGGGCAAACCATTGGCCTGCTGTCACGCAACCGGCCGCACTGGTATTTTGCTGACCTGGGTGCCTGCGCCGCCGGTCATGTGGTGGTACCCCTGTTTACCACTGCGCCGGGCGAGACCGCGAAATATATAATGGACTTTACCGA
>JBMZST010000044.1:0-10021 GCA_049623265.1 Porticoccaceae bacterium | reverse complement strand
TAAAGCCGGGCTCTGCATAGTCGTAGGTGGACGACATAATGGCGTTCCACAGTTTAGATGCGCGGATAGTCTCGTAGATGCGGCAGGCTACTAGACCCTCTTCATTGCTGGTGTAGCCATCGGTGGTGGGGAAGGGCTTCCACACCACGTCGTCGCCATTCAGATCCAGACCGCCTTCCACTTCTTTTTTGCTGATTGGGAAGGTCAGATCCCAGTTGCCATCATTGCGCACGGCTTCAATAAATTCTTCGGTAATCAATAGCGACAGGTTGAACTGACGCAGGCGACCGTCTTCGCGCTTGGCGCGGACAAAATCAAAAACATCCGGGTGGCTGACATCAAAGGTCGCCATCTGGGCGCCGCGGCGACCACCGGCTGAGGACACGGTGAAACACATCTTGTCGTAGATATCCATAAATGACAGCGGGCCAGAGGTGTAGGCGCCAGCACCTGATACATAGGCGCCTTTGGGGCGCAGTGTAGAGAACTCATAGCCGATACCACAGCCAGCCTTGAGCGTAAGACCCGCTTCGAGATTGCGCTCCAGAATGCCCTGCATGGAGTCTGGCACTATGCCGGACACAGTACAGTTAATGGTTGAGGTGGCCGGCTTGTAGGCCTGAGCGCCCGCATTGGAGATAATACGACCGGCTGGGATAGCGCCATGCTTGAGTGCCCAGACAAATTTTTCCTGCCACTCTTTGCGCTTGTCTTTGCTTTCAACATCGGAGAGTGCCTTGGCTACACGCATATAGGTAGCGTTGATATCTTTATCAACAGGCTGCTCGCTCTTATCTTTAAGGCGGTATTTTTTATCCCAGATATCCAGAGACGCGTCTTGCATCTCGATTTCTTGAGTTGCGGTGGTTGGCTTTACTGTTTTTAGTCGGGTTGCGCTCATTACATAACCTTTAGTTGGTTCTATTCAGTTTAGTCGTATTATTCAAATTCGTGTCGGCATACCGCCCAGTCGCGTAAGACGCGAAACCTTTCCTGGTGATTTTCTCCGCTGCTCTGACCGCCCTCACTGGGCGGCTGGCCCAAGCTTTGTTTTGTTATTATTTTTAGCGGAAAACGAGCTAGAGTTTATCCTACATTTTGTGTCATGCAAGCATTAATACACTATATATTGTGTTTTTTTCCATTTTGGCTGTAAAAAGCTGCTGTCAAGTCATTGCAAAAGATGTGGATAAATCGCTGTACTCTGCGCCCCTATTGGGGTGCAGAGGAAAACTGACCACTGTGTATAAACCGGTCATAGATCAGTGTCGTAGACCCTGTGATGCCCCCAAATTTATACCCTGGTACAGATGCACTTTTGTGGTGCAAAAATACCGGTCCAGGCTGATGGGTGAGGGCATCAATGTTGTACCCACAGGGCGACTTGGATAAAATGATCGTCTGTTTTTGACCACCTGCACGAGGACTCGCCAAAGCGAGAACTCTGCGCTCTGCTGAGGCAATTCATGGATATTTTTGACTTCTCCGATGGTCGCGAAGGCTACTATGGGGAATATGGCGGCGTTTTTCTGCCTGAGATTTTACACGCGACTATTGAGGAGCTCCTCGAGTGCTTTCGCGAATGTAAAGCAGACCCCAAATTCTGGCAGGACTACGTGGCTTTGCTGCAGAACTATTCTGGCCGTCCCACACCGGTGACCTATCTCGAGAACCTCAGCCGTGAGCTGGGTGGTGCGCAGATCTATGTCAAACGCGATGACCTCAATCACACCGGCTCTCACAAGGTAAACAATGTGATGGGTCAGGGTCTGCTGACCCAGCGCCTGGGAAAGACTCGAGTGATTGCCGAGACAGGTGCCGGGCAGCACGGGTTTGCCACTGCCACTATGGCGGCCAAATTCGGCTTCGAGTGCAAAATCTACATGGGCGCCGTGGATGTGGCGCGGCAGCGCCCCAATGTCTTTTGGATGGAAAATCTCGGTGCTGAGGTTATTGCTGTTGAAGATGGCCAGCGCACTCTAAAAGATGCGGTCAATGAATGTATGCGGGACTGGGTCACTAATATGGCCGATACCCATTATATTTTGGGTACCGCCTGTGGCCCCCATCCATTCCCGGAGATGGTCAGCTGGTTCCAGTCCATTATTGGTCTGGAAGCCCGCGAGCAGATTGTTGCCCAGACCGGGCGTTTGCCTAATCGTGTCTATGCCTGTGTCGGCGGTGGCTCTAATGCGATGGGCCTGTTCCAGGGGTTCTTTGATGAGCCCAATGTTGAACTGATTGGCTGTGAGGCCGGCGGTGAAGGTGTGGGTTCCTATATGCACTCGGCGCGCTTGGCCTACGATGATGCCAGCGTAGGTGTGGCTCAGGGTTACAAGACCTACTTCCTGCAAAACGACGAAGGTAATATGAACGAGACCCATTCGGTGGCCGCTGGGCTGGACTATATTGGCGTTAACCCAATCTTTTCCCATCTCCATGATCAGGGCAAGGTGCGCTTTGAAGCGGCCACCGATGCCGAAGTTAAAGAGACCTTAAAGCTAACCATGCGCACCGAGGGGCTGATTCCCGCGCTGGAGAGCACCCATGGCTTTGTGGTTGCCCTGAAAGAAGCGGCTACCATGGCCAAGGATGAGATTGTGCTGGTTAATATGTCGGGTCGCGGTGACAAGGATATCTTTACCATCGCCGATGCTCTGGACGATGCCAAATGGAAATCATTTATAGGCGGCAAGGCCGACCAGTACCGCGCGGAGAAAAAATAATGGGTTTGGAAGCATTTATTGCCGAGCGCAAGCAGGATAAAGATCTGCTGGTAATGGCCCATGTGGTCTGCGGCTATCCTTCGTTTGAGGAGAATATGCAGGAGCTGGAAATTATGGCCGAGGCCGGCGTGGATCTGGTTGAGCTGCAGTTTCCTTTTTCCGAGCCCAGTGCCGATGGCCCGCTGTTTGTGCGCGCCAATGAGCAGTCGCTCAAGGCGGGCACCACTGTTGACCAGTGCTTTGAGTTTATGGCCAAAGTTAGCGCGAGATTCCCCTTTAAGGTGTTGATGATGGGTTACTACAACACCGTCTTCAAAATGGGCGAAGATGTATTTATACAGCGCTTAAAAGAGGCTGGAGGTGTGGGTTATATTCTGCCGGACCTTCCATTGGAAGAGTCCGATAACCTTCACCGCCTGTCTGCCGAAGCCGATATTGAACCCATTATTTTGATGACACCCACCAGTAGCGATAAGCGCCTGGCCCAGCTGGGTGCTGCCAGTCGCGGTATGGTCTATGCCGTGGCCCGTAAAGGTGTGACCGGTTCTAAGACCAATATGGGCGATGATGTACTGGCGCTCATTGATCGCTGCCGCCAGCACACCCATGTGCCCATTGGTGTGGGTTTTGGTATCAGCAGCAAGGCAGATATGGATTTTCTCCGCGGTTCCGCCGACCTGGCCATTGTGGGCACAGCGGCCCTCAAGATTTGGGAAGAGTCTGGCGCAGAGGGTTTGCGCAGCTTTTTTGCCGAGCTGCTGGCCTAGAACGGGCCTTAGACTAACGCGCTTCATTCTGTGTTCAAAACGCCTCGCTGGGCATGCTAAACGCAGTAAGGGGTCTTGAGATCAGTCCTGCGCCACCACTGTGTAGCGCCAGTCATTGATTACCTGGGACCTCACCGACGCCAGATCTGGAATTTCTCCTAATATTGCTTGTTCCACACAGACCAGATGGATGCCCTGGTTTGATGCGACGGGGCCAGTCCAGCAGGGTAGGTTGGGCTGGTTATCTAGCACTTCCTGCTGAAGTTTAGCCGAGAAGTTATTGCCAAACTCCCGATCGATTTTATCGACTGAGCTCAGGCCGTATTGGCTCTGTAGGTCGCTGCTGTCGCCTGTGGGGGTTTGCCCCTTGGCAATGTCTGCCAAGGCCTGTTGGGCTTTTTGATAGGCCTGGCCGCCGTGTTTGGCGCGGCTAAATAGAATTTGACGAAAGCCGAATCTGGAATCCTGGCGGTAGTCGGCCTGATTGGCCTGATAAAAATCGACCAGCTCTTGCTCTGTGGGCTGGCGCAAGGTGGTGACATTTTTGGTCAGGCCGGCGAGCTTGGCTTCCATGGCCTCTATATCTATGGGCTGATCAATATCCGCGCCCATGCCCTGGGTGGCGGGTGCCTCTTCACCGAACAGGTTAATCTCAATACGCTTTTCCAGGGCTGCTATATCCGGCAGATTCTGGCGATTGGCATCCCAGTCTTTTTGGCTGTGGGCATTATTTTGCGCTAGTTGCCAGCTAACTGTGAGTGCAGTAACAATAATCAGAGCTGCGACCAGCAGTAGCTTAAACCGGGGTTTTGGTAGAGGGTTTTTCATGGGGCGATGGCAACCTAGCGTTGGAATATTTTGATCCACTGCCCAGCCTCGGGCTCTCCGCTGGGATAATAGCCATTGATTATACGCAGGTCTTCCACATCTGTAGCACTGAGTTTAAAGGCTTTGGCCAGGCCGGCGAAGGTGGTGGCACCTGTGGCCTTAACATATTTAACCCGCTGGGGCCGCTGTCCCTGAATTTCGCGACTGGAGATGGGTCGGAAGGTGTTAATAGAGACGAGAAATTCCTCGTCTGTCTTGGCGAAGCTGGCCTGGTCTTTGACCTCACCGCTAAATAGATAGGCATTGAGCTTGTAGTAGATCACGGCGATTCGGCTATCCGGTTTGCCATCTGTGCCGGGCAATATGCCGGTAAAGCCTTTGAGGCGGGCTGGAGCTATGGTTTTGCCCTCTTTAAGTTGGGACACCTTGAGATAGTTGTACAGATATTCCTCTGGGCTCTGCGCCGTGCGTGCTATGGGCTGCACCCGCAAGATAGCGGTTTTATCCTCCGGCGATGCGCTGATTAGAGCCTGGGGGTCGTTACTGTCCTGCACCCAGCCTTTGGGGAAGTCGAGGCGCACGCGGCGCTGCATATCGGAAAAGCGCTCGGGTTTTTGCTCTTTGGCGAGAAAATTCTCACCCCAGACAAGTCCATTGGTCAGGTTGCGGTAGCGCTCGGCGCCATTATCGCGGCTGACCTCAGCTTTAAAGGCATTAGCTTTGGTGACCACGGTGCGCAGGCGGCTGTCGTTGCGCGGGTGGCTGGCGAAAATACCATGGTAGGTCTGCTTGGAGGCTCCCCGAGATTTTGCCCGCTGCTTTTGCAGGGACTCATAGTCTTTCATAATGGACAGCATGCTGATCATCTCGCTGGGGGCATAGCCCAGTTTGGCCATATATTCGGCACCGGCCTCGTCGGCTTCGAGTTCGTTGCGCCGGCCATGACCTTTGATCAGAGAGTTGGCATAGGCCATGCCGGCTTCATAGACCTCATTACTGCCTGACAGGACGGCGGCAATGGTCGACAGAATTTGAGCGCCCGCTGCCTGACCCTCTTGACCGCGCACATGGTTGCGGGTGATATGACCTACCTCATGGGCTAGCACCGACACCAGCTGGGCTTCATTGCTGACATAGTTAAGCAAGCCTCGGTTGACATAGACATAGTTATCTCTGGTAGCGAATGCATTGAGGTCGGGCGAGTCCAACAGGGTAAAGGTAAATTTTTCTCCGGCCATCTCCGACTGAGCTACTACCTCTTCGCCCAGCTCCACAATATAGGCCTGGAGTTTTTCATCTTTATAAATATCTGTGCTCTCCAGCACTTCTTTATAAATATCTTCGCCGGTTACCGCCGCCCAAGCACCGGCTGGCAGCAGTCCAATAAGGGCGGCCAATAGTAGGGTTGAGATCTGTTTGCTGGTGGTTGCCATGGCGCTACGGTTTGCTCTAGGTTCGGGCTCAGGGATTATCAGAGGCCGAGAAAAATGACTTTAACTGGTTGCCCAGACTGGTGCAGGCATCACTTTTTACTGGAGTCAGCAGCGGTATGGGAGCGACGGCACCAATTAGGTAGGAGGTGCCTTCGGAGTCCACGCGCAGGCGGCCCATTTCCTGCAGATTGGTCATATCCCAGACTATGGCTTCGTACACTGAGAGTTTGTCCCACTGGGCGAAGCCAAAGCAGCCACCGCCTCCTGGTCCTATGGCGCAGCTAATGGAGCCGCCTTGATCCAGAGTTTCGGTGGAGCCATCCAGCCACACCAGGTAGCGCACTGACTGCTGATCTACCTGACCTTTAATCAGTGGGTCTTGCATCAGGCGCTTCAGCCTTGGCAGACCCTTGGGTGCGGTGCGAGGCTCAAACCAGGGGTAAATGGAGTCGATAAACTGCTGCTCTGGTACCACCCCAATATCGGCTCCTTTCATCCGTTTGGCCACACAGTCAATAAAGTCGCGGTCAGTCTCATAATGGCCGGCATCACGGCGTCCCAGCACTACAACTCGCTCATTGCTATTGAGGTCTATGGCATCACCGGAGGGGCGGTATTCGTCAATGGTGGTGGTGGCACTACAGCCGGCGAGCACAGCCAGTAACATCAGTACGGCTCCCCGTTTGCATCGCATCTCTATTATCTGGGTTACTGCAGGCTTCATTTTGATCCCTCCAATATCTGCTGTTCCATCATCCAGCCATAGATGGCGGGGATGCGATAGAAGTCGAGCATCAGTTTGGCGCCAGCATCGCGCAGGGCGATGGTTGCGGCTTCTTCTATGGCATTGGATTTTGACGCCATAAAGGCATCTGGGGTCTTGCCGTAGGCGGGCATAAACCAGCTGTCTATGGTTTCGCCGTCGGCACTTTGAATCTCGAGGTTGTATTTAATCCAGACTTCAAACACATTGAGATAGTTGTCTGAGGGTGTTGATACCTGCACCTCGCGGATGGAGGGAATAATCACCAGCTCATAATCGCTGTTGACGGTCGCTCTGTCGCTGACAAACTCTACTTCGCTAAATAGACCAGCAAAGGCATTGCTCAGCAGTTTTACCTGGGCGGTGCCCAGCTTAATTTCGGTCTTTTTATTGGGTTGGGCGACATAGGTTGAGAAACTGTTATCAAAAACAATGCTGGCTGATACCGGTTTCGGCTCTGATAGCACGGTGGGGAATTCACTATTGACCTGCACTGAGGCTGAGGAGCTGCAGCCACTGAGTATACCCAATAGCAGCAGTGCAGCCAGTGGTTGTATCGCTGTTTTACTCAAAAGTACTTTGACCATAATTTTTATTCCCTTAATTAAGGCTATTTAAGCCGATAAAGGTTCCTCCATTGTTGTAGCTCAGTTCTCGCATTAGGTTGGCAAATTTAATGGCCGAAGCGCTGGGTGTGCCGCCGGGGGGAAAATGCACCGGGAAACCAATAGCATGGACGCGAACCAGTCGCTCACTGCCGCGGTTAGCTCTATTTAGTTTATCTACTACTTCCACGACACGACGGATTGACCGACCTTGAAAATCATCGCCCAGGGTATAGATACTAATTTTGCGGCCTGGGCGATAGAAGGTGCGAATGGCAGCATTGATTCCCTCTACCGGACTGGAGTTGCTAAATGGGGCCCATTCGGACAGGCGCCTGATAATATTTTCTCTGGTCTGGGGGCTATCGTTGATCCAGCGGCCTCTATTGCCGGAGAACATATACTGACCCATATCATTGAGCACCTGAATACCTTTGACCTCTGGGTAGATATCCAGAATATTGAGCATTTCTTTTTTGACTTTTTCCCAGGCTGCCACCTGCATGCTGCCGGAGGTGTCGATCACAAAAATAATATAGTCGCTGTCTGCTGGTATACCGCCAATCAGCTGATTCTGCTGTTTAAACTCTGGACCGAGCAAACGTTCCATTTCTTCTGTTAGCACCTGCAGTACCAGTTGTAACTGTTCTTTTTCGCGAGACTGAGACTGGGAAAGCTGGTTGGACTGCTTGGCTACGCTGGCCAGCTTGGCTTTGAGTCGCGCTATGCGCTCACGCAGATCAGAGAGCTGTTGTTTGCGGGATTTTAGCCGTTCGTCGAGCACCACTGTCTCGCCGCGGATGTCGAACAGGCGCTCCTGATACTCTTTGACCGACCCCAACAGCTGTCGCTCTGCCTCTTCCAGAGCGGAGGGGTCTCCCACCTTGGCGATGACTAAAAGCAACACTATGGCGCCAAAGCCACAGCTAATAACGTCCAGAAATGACAGGCTGGCCTCGGGTAAGTCGCGGCGCTGTTTTCTCATGGCCAGTCCCTCGACGGCGCTATAAAGGCGCCTTTAGTATTCAGTGCCGTCTGCCAGAATAGGGCGGCAGCCTCTGGATCACCCTCCATGGGAAAGAGAATGGTGTTGATGGGCACGCCTCTGGGGAACTCTTTCATCGCGGCATTAAAGTGCTTGCGACGCTGCTGCCCAGACACCATATATTTGCCTGGTGGGGTCTTGCCCTGGGTCGGCAGACCATCGGTGAGCAAAAAGACATTGTCGGGCCGGTTCTCGAAGTCGGCAATGGCACCAAAGGCATTGATAAGACTGGTGCCTTGGCCTGGGCTGTACTCTCTGATACCGGCGACGGCGTTTTCCAGGGCCAAATCATCGGCGGCATCTAACCATTCGCCCTCGGTACCTGGCACGGCGGTCTGATTTTGGGTGTTAAATACATAGACCTGAAAACGACTGCTGGGAGGCAACTGGGCCAGTAGCCACTCCAATGTGCGCAAGGTCCATTGCCACTTGGGTGACTGCTTCTTTTGTTCTTCACCCATATTGCGCCGGCGCACTACGTTGACCACGGTGTCCGCCAGCATGCTGGCAGAGCCATCCACCAAAATAAGTACGCGCTCGCCGCCCAATTTTAAGCCGGTGAGGTACTGGCGATTACCATCACCCTGAAACTCTCGCACTTTGTCGCCAAATTCCACCTCTTCCATCTGTGCGGTTTCGTCTTCCAGTTGCTCTACCTGTCTGCGCAGCTTATCCAGGTCATTGGGATCGTTTTGAATACTTTTTTCCTGCTCTTCTATATCGGTGATCACTCGCTTTGACAATCCCTGAGCTTCCACTAGCTGTAGTTGAATTTCTTCCAGGCTGTTAAGTAGCTGGACCTTTTCCTCCTCGGCATCGCGGATATCCATTTGCAACAGCTCCATCTCAGCGGAGATGCGAGTATCGGGCGTTATAATTTCAGTGGCATTGTGACGCAGAATTAAAAACAGCAATGTCACGGCTCCAAAGCCACAGGCCATAATATCCAGAAAGGACAAACTGACGGCTATATTGCGGCGCTTTCTAGGCATTGCTGACCTCTATAAGCCGCAGCTTGTGCCCCTGCAGGGTTAGGATTTTTCCAGCTTCACAGGTCTTGGGCAGCTGCACCTCCAGATCGGTCTGCTGGTGCAGCAGTTTAAATCGATGATCCTCCACTACAAATACTAGGGCCGCGCGGTTATCTATGCCTGTGACCAGGCTGAGCTGGTTGTCGCTGATATGCACGCTAATGGGATGATCCAGTGGGTAGCCATGGTCCTGGTACAGCAGATGAGTGGCCTGATGGACTTTCTTGCTGGCCACAGTTTTGGACTTGCTCGGGGCATCCAGCGCCGAGATGCGGTGCAGTTCTGTTGCCACCAGCCTGTCCTGAAGATTAAAGCAGTTATCTATGCCACTGTTCTGGTTGCACGGCCGGGCCTGCGCAAACTGAGGCAATAGACTGGGCAGCAGGCTGGCGCTGTGAGAGAAACACAGCTCGGCCTCTGGGTATCTGTCGATTATGCTGCTGAGTCCATTGAGTCGCTGTTCGAATATTTCGGCAATCTGCGGTTTACGCAGCACCAAATTGAGCTCTCCTTGAGGGGAGGGCAGGCTGACGGCGATTTCATCTTCCCAGCCCAGTTGCATTAGCCAGTTGGGCAACTGGTTGTAGATCAGCTGTTCACCATCGGAGGTATGCAGTGGATCGTAGCGATAGTCGGCAATCAGCTGATCGCTAATATGACGCGCCGCCACATTGTAGAGCTGCATTACCCCCAGATCGGGAATAATCTCCTGATTGGCAATCTGCCGAGCGCCCTCTGCTTGGGTAACTCTGGTGACAACGGCCTGTTGCAGCTGCATTTCAACGGCCAGTGTTTCGCCGTCTAAATCTGCACAGATAGCCAG
>JBMZST010000043.1:0-10131 GCA_049623265.1 Porticoccaceae bacterium | reverse complement strand
GTCAGTATCGCGAGACTTTAAAAGCCAAAAATATCTTTGGTAAAATAAACGAACAAGCTTTATTCAGCCTATCCGATGAGCAGCAATTGATTCCTCTGGAATATAAATACGAGCGCTCATTAATGGGGGTGAAGCGCGCCGAGCAGCAGCTGTTTGACTGGACCAGCCAGCAGTTACAGTACAGCAAAAAAGATCAGCTCAAGCTGGTGCCGCTGGAACCGGGTGCCCTGGATATTATCACTCACAAGCTACAACTGCGCAGCGACCTGAGCTCGGGACAAGATAGCTTTTCCTACCAGGTGATGTCCCGGGGCAAGTTAAAGCAGTACAACTACAAGGTGATGGCACGAGAGGTGTTGGACACCGCCATTGGCCCCCTTAATACAGTGCTAGTACAACGTATCAGGGAAGACAATAATCGTACTACAAGAATTTGGTTAGCCAGCGACTGGGATTATTTAGCAGTACAGCTGGAACAGGTGGAAAATGGCGATAGCCATGAAATGAAGATTATTGATGCACAGGTTGATGATCAACCTGTGGTTCCTTTGAAATTTGCAGCAGAGAAATAACTATGGCCCGCCCTCCCAATAAAACTGGCACCAGTCAAATCATCTTAGCCCTGGGTACATTGGCCGCCGTGGCAGTGGTCGGTGGAGCCCTGTATCAGGCGCAGAAATTATCTGATGAAGAAGAGCTAGCGATGATGGCGGTCATCCCTCAGCAAACGGTCACTGAAGCCGTGGTAACAGCACCCCCGGTGCCAGAGGCCAGAATACCTGAGCCAAAGCCAGAGATAGCAGCTCAGCCCGAGGTCAAGACCACTCCAGTAATGAAAGCACCCCAGCTGCCAAGTCTGGATAACAGCGATGACTTTGTGCGCGATCGCCTGCTGCTGATCAAGCATAGACCAGATGTAGAAACCTGGCTTAATACAGACGACCTGCTGCGACGCAGCGCCAGTTACCTAGATGGCCTGGCCCGCGGAGTTGTACTGGGTAAAATTTTTCCTCTCACTGCTCCTGAAGGCAGCTTCACCACCCACAAAGACGGCGAGACAATCTGGCTAAACGCCGGAAATTATGAGCGTTACAACAGCACGGTGGCAGCCATAATCAACTTGGATATGGAATCCATGGCCAAAATGTTTCACTTTATACGCCCGCTGCTGGAAAGCGCCTTTGCCGAGATGGGCTATCGCCCACGCCAGATGGACGGCATTATTTTGCAGGCCATTGATAATATTCTGGCAACGCCAATTATTGTCGAGCCTATAAGGTTGACCAGAGATTCTGTGGCCTACCAGTACGCCGATCCAGAGCTGGAAGCACTGATGCCCATCCAAAAACAACTGCTGCGCACAGGCCCGGAGAATACCCAGCGCCTGCAACAACAGGCACTGGCTCTAAAAGACGCTCTGCTTAACCCCTAGGGATTCGCTTTAGGTTTTAGGCAGAGTTACCCCAGTCTGACCCTGATACTTGCCACCGCGATCAGCGTAGGAAGTATCGCAGACCTCGTCGGACTCAAAGAACAGCATCTGGGCCACGCCCTCATTAGCATAGATTTTTGCCGGCAGGTTAGTGGTGTTGGAAAATTCGAGGGTTACATGACCTTCCCACTCAGGCTCGAGGGGCGTCACATTCACGATAATGCCGCAGCGTGCATAGGTGGATTTGCCCAGGCAGATGGTTAACACCGAGCGAGGAATTTTAAAGTATTCAACCGTGCGTGCCAGAGCAAAGCTGTTCGGCGGGATAATACAGAAATCACCCTTCATATCGACAAAGGAGTCATTGTCAAAATTCTTCGGGTCCACCGTCTTGGAATGAACATTGGTAAAGACCTTAAACTCATCCGCACAGCGCACGTCGTAGCCATAGCTTGAAGTACCGTAAGAGATTACCCGATCATCCCCAGCATAACGCACCTGACCAGCCTCAAAGGGCGCAATCATCTGCTGTTGCTCTGCCATACGGCGAATCCAATGGTCTGACTTAATGCTCATGTAGGTGGTCTCCAAGACGGTAGATTGATTTTTTATTGGGGCGGTATCATACCTGTTTACACAGGCTGGGCAAGAGATCCTTCACTGCGCTCGGAATGACTCCAACTCTTGCCATCCTGGGCGAAACGACAGGCTGTTTTGCTTACTGAAAAACAATCTCCGGACCTGCGCCGTTGCTCGTGGTTTCAAGCTCCGCAATAACAGACTGGGCAATTTTCCCATAGTGCTCGGCTATGGCCCCATCTGGTTCGGCAACAACTGAAGGCAGACCACTGTCGCCGTTTTCGCGGATGGATCTATCCAGAGGTAAGCTGCCCAGTAGTTTGGTGTCGTATTGCTGGGCTACATTAGCGCCGCCGCCATCGCCAAAAATGGCTTCACTGTGGCCACATTTCGAGCAGATATGCATAGCCATATTCTCAACGATTCCCAGCACCGGAATTTTTACCTTAAGAAACATTTCAATGCCCTTTTTTGCATCTAACAGTGCTATATCCTGAGGTGTGGTCACAATCACCGCACCGGACACCTGTGCTTTTTGGGCCAGGGTGAGCTGTATATCACCAGTGCCTGGAGGCATATCCACCACCAGCACATCCAGTTCGCCCCACATGGTCTGACCTAATAGTTGCTGCAGTGCACCAGCTGCCATGGGACCACGCCAGGCCATGGGGGTTTGATCGGTGACCAGATAGGCCATGGACATGGTTTTTAAACCATGGGCTTCTATGGGGGCAAAGTGCTTCTCGTCCGCGGCTGTGGGTCTGGTGCCCTCGGGTACGCCCAGCATCATGGCGATGCTGGGGCCGTAGATATCGGCGTCCAACAGACCTACTTTTTTTCCGGCGGCCTGCAGTGCCAGCGCTAAATTGACGGCAGTGGTAGATTTGCCCACACCGCCTTTGCCCGAGGCCACGGCCACTATGTATTTCACCTGATCTAGCACTAATTCACCTTAATTTTTAACAATTTAACTAATACGGCCATGTAGCGGCCTGCAGAGCATTAATTGGCAGTGAAAAGTTGACGCAAAATCGCTATAGTTGCGCCTTGCCAACAAAGCCCCGAAAAAGAACCTGAACCATGTCATCAAAGCGCCGTATCCTGGTCACCAACGCCCTGCCCTATGCCAATGCTGCACTGCATCTTGGTCATATTCTGGAGTATACCCAAACCGATGTCTGGGTGCGCTTTCAGCGTATGCGCGGGCACGAATGTTACTATGTTTCTGCAGACGATGCCCATGGAACTGCCATCATGCTCAAGGCAGATGAAAAAGGCATTAGCGCAGAGCAACATATCGCTGATATGCGCGCTATCCACGAGGCCGACTTCAAAGACTTTTTGATTGGAGTAGACAACTACCACAGCACCCATTCCGAGGAGAATCGCGAGCTGTCAGAACTGATCTACAATCGCCTGAATGCCAATGGCCACATCGCTGTGCGCAAAATTACTCAGGCCTTTGACCCAGAGAAACAGCTGTTTTTGGCAGATCGCTATATCAAAGGCACCTGTCCCAAATGTAAAGCCGAAGACCAGTACGGTGACAACTGTGAAGTTTGCGGCGCCACCTATTCGCCCACCGACCTAATTAATCCAGTCTCAGTCATCTCCGGGGCCACGCCCATTGAAAAAGAGTCGACCCACTACTTCTTCAAACTGCCAGAGTTCACCGAGTTTTTGCAAGATTGGACCCGCAGCGGCACCGTGCAAACCGAAGTGGCCAACAAGCTGGGCGAGTGGCTGGACAGCGGACTGCAGGAATGGGACATCAGCCGCGATGCCCCCTACTTTGGTTTTGAAATCCCCAACGCGCCGGGCAAGTATTTTTACGTATGGCTGGATGCCCCCATAGGCTATATGGCTGCGTTTAAAAATCTCTGCGACCGCGAGGGTATAGACTTCGACCAGTACTGGGCCGCCGATAGCAGCGCCGAGCTGTACCATTTTATTGGCAAAGACATTGTTAACTTCCATGCTCTGTTTTGGCCCGCCATGCTCAAGAGTGCAGACTACCGTACCCCCAGTAAAGTCTGTGTGCATGGGTTTGTGACCGTTAACGGCAAAAAGATGAGTAAGTCCCGGGGTACCTTTATCAACGCCCGCTGCTATCTGGACCATTTGAACCCGGAATATCTGCGCTATTACTACGCCTCCAAACTCAGTGGTTCGGTAGAAGATATCGACCTGAATCTGGAAGACTTTGTGCAGAAGGTCAATAGCGACCTGGTGGGTAAAGTAGTCAATATCGCCAGCCGCTGTGCCAAGTTTGTTGCCAATGGCAATGATGGCGTGCTGTCCAGCAATATAGAAAACCCTGCTCTGTGGCAGCAGGTCAGTGGCGCGGCAGAAAGCATTGCCAACCATTATGAAAATCGCGACTACGGCAAAGCTATCCGCGAAATTATGGCTCAGGCCGATGCGGCCAATGAATATATTGCTGCCAAAGAGCCGTGGAAACTCAACAAACAGGAAGGCAAGCAGCAGGAAGTGCAGGATATCTGTTCGCTGGGTCTTAACCTGTTTCGTCTACTGCTGGGCTACTTAAAGCCAGTGTTGCCAGCCATGGCCGCCGAGGGCGAAGCTTTCCTCAATGATTCACTGAGCTGGGATAGCCTGCAACAGCCGTTGACCCAACACAAGATCAACCCCTTTAAACCACTGATGCAGCGCATCGAAAAAGACCGGGTGGACGCTATGGTAGAAGCCAGTAAAGAAGAAACCGCCCAAGCCGCAGCTCCCAAACTGGAGGGGCCGCTGGCGGATGATCCCATTGCCGAAGAAATTACCTTCGATGACTTTATTAAAGTGGATCTGCGGGTCGCGCAAATTGTTAAAGCCAGCCATGTGGAGGGGGCAGAAAAACTGCTGCAGCTGACCCTGGATATAGGCGGCGAAACCCGCAATGTTTTCTCTGGTATCAAGTCATCTTACAAGCCCGAGGATCTCGAAGGCCGACTCACGGTGATGGTGGCCAATCTGGCGCCGCGCAAAATGCGCTTTGGCATGTCCGAAGGCATGGTGCTAGCGGCGGGCGACAATCAGGGTATTTATTTACTGGAGCCAGATTCTGGCGCCAAACCAGGTCAGCGGGTGACCTAAAAAACCCCGTCATTAGTACTTATGACATAGTCCCAAAAGTACTAAGGACCAGCCCCATTACTATTGAATCGCATGAGTCGATTCTAGGATAATGGTTCACTTATCAAACGATGTGCAGACTATGCAAGAATTTGCGGTAATTCTGGTCAGCTCTATTCTGATCAATAACTTTGTACTGGTGCAGTTTCTTGGACTGTGCCCCTTTATGGGTGTATCCACCAAACTGGAATCGGCCATCGGCATGTCGGCTGCCACCACCTTTGTACTGACCCTGACCGCCATGGCCAGCTACGTGGTGGATGTGCTGGTGCTTATGCCCCTGGGGCTAATCTACCTGCGCACCATCGCCTTTATTCTGGTCATTGCCGCCGTGGTGCAATTCACCAAAATGTTTATCGAAAAATCTAGTCCGCTGCTGTACCGAGTGCTGGGTGTATTTTTACCCCTGATCACCACTAACTGTGCTGTGCTTGGCGTGGCGCTGCAAAACGCCTCCAAAGACCTCAACTTTATGCAGTCTTCGCTCTATGGCTTTGGTGCCGGCGCCGGTTTTTCGCTGGTGCTGATTTTCTTCTCAGCCATGCGTGAACGACTCGCCGCCGCCGATATACCAGCACCCTTCGAGGGCGCGGCTATCGCCATGATCACTGCAGGCCTGATGTCACTGGCCTTTATGGGCTTTAGCGGACTGGTGTAAATGATCGAAGTCATAGCGCAGTACCCCATAATCGCCGCGCTGATTGCGCTGGTCGGACTAGGCATCTTATTTGGTGCCCTACTCGGCTTTGCCGCAGAAAAATTTAAGGTCGAGGGTGACCCCATTGTCGAGCAGATCGATGAACTGCTGCCCCAGACCCAGTGTGGCCAATGTGGCTTTCCCGGTTGCCGCCCCTATGCCGAGTCCATTGCCGGTGGCGACGCCATTAATAAGTGTCCTCCCGGTGGTCAGGCCACAATCAACGCTATTGCCAATCTTCTCGACGTGCCAGCGCCAGAACTGGATGCCGAGCATGGCGAAGAGGCGGATGTTAAAACCGTGGCCTATATTCGTGAAGACGAGTGCATAGGCTGCACCAAATGTATCCAGGCCTGCCCCGTAGACGCCATATTGGGTGCCGCTAAACTGATGCACACCGTGATTGCCGACGAGTGCACCGGCTGCGACCTCTGCGTAGAGCCCTGCCCCGTGGACTGTATCGATATGCTGCCCGTAGAAGAGACTATCAAAGAATGGCACTGGCCAGCGCCACCCAGCGTTGATCTTATTGCCAGTGATCTGAGGCCTCAGCTATGAAAACATGGGTTACTCCAGGTGGCGTACACCCACCAGAAAACAAACATCAGTCTCTGACCCTGCCCATAGGGACATTGCCGATCCCAGAAAAATTGCTGATACCTCTGAGCCAGCATATAGGCACCGGCGCCAAGCCCTGCGTTGAGCTGGGGGCTAGCGTGCTCAAGGGGCAAAAGATTGCCGAGGCCTCTGGCCCGGTGTCTGTGCCTATTCACGCCCCTACCTCTGGCACCATCACCGCCATAGAACACCGGCCCATCGCTCATTCCTCAGGCATGCTGGCGCCCTGTATAGAAATCACCAGCGATGGCCTAGATCAGTGGCAACCGCACCAGGGCATTGGCGACTACCGGAACGCATCACCAAGCACCTTGCTTGAAGCTATCTCTGAGGCAGGCATAGCCGGTATGGGCGGCGCGGGTTTTCCCTCAGCAGTTAAGCTTAACCCGGGTCGCGAGCGCCCGATAACCACGCTGATCGTCAATGCCACCGAGTGCGAGCCCTATATCACTGCCGATGACTCCGCCATCCGCGAGCGCGCAGCAGAAATTATTGAAGGCATAGGTATTCTCAGTCAGATACTGGGCCACCCGGAAAACATTATGATTGGCATCGAGGACAACAAGCCCGAGGCCATAGCTACACTGGAACCCCTGGTTAAAGACAGCGGCATCTCGCTGGTGTCCTTCCCTACCAAGTACCCCTCTGGCGGTGAAAAGCAGCTGATCTATATACTGACCGGCAAAGAAATACCCAGCGGCGGTCTGCCCGCCGATATAGGAATGGTATGCGTGAATATAGGTACTACCTACGCCATTAAACGCGCCATTGTGGAGGGCGAACCCTTGATCTCTCGGGTCACCACCATGACCGGAGATGCCTGCGGTATTAACCGCAACTATGAAACTCTGATTGGTACCATGGTCAGCCATATGCTCGAGCACAGTCAGTTCGATGAAGAACGCTGCAGCCGACTAGTAATGGGCGGCCCCATGATGGGCTTTAGCCTGACCAGCGCCGAGGTGCCCATTGTCAAAACCACCAACTGCATACTGGCCCCCAGCTACGAGGAAATTCCTGACGACGAGCCAGCTCAGCCCTGTATACGCTGCGGTATGTGCGCCGAGGCCTGCCCGGTGTCGCTGCTGCCACAACAGCTGTTTTGGTACTCACAGGCCCAAGATCACGAGCGCCTAGAAGCCCATAATCTGTTTGACTGCATCGAATGCGGTGCCTGTTCCTATGTCTGCCCCAGCAATATACCGCTGGTGCAGCACTATCGTCACAGCAAAGGTGAGATACAAAAAGCACGGGCGGAAAAAGTAAAATCTGATCATGCCCGTCAGCGTTTTGAATTCCATCAGCAACGTATGGAGCAGGCCGAGAGAGACAAAGAGGCCAAGCGTGCGGCACGCCGCGAAGCAGCCGAAAAAGCCAAGGCCAGCGCCGCCGCCAAAGCCAACTCTGAAGGCACATCCGGTGCCGGCTCTGCCGCAGATATTATTGCCGCAGCCCAGGCCCGAGCAGCTGCCAAAAAGGTCAGTCCGGAACAGCAGCAGGCCAAATTTGAACGCTCTATAGCTGGTGCAGAGATGCGTCTGCAAATGGCCGAAGAGAAACTGGCACAGGCTGAGGAAAGCCACAGCGACGAGCAGAAAAATATCCTGGTCGCCGCCGTCGAGGCAGCTCGGCAAAAGCTGGAGCAGGCCAAGGGCCGTCTGGCTGACCATATGAAAGAGCACAGTATCCAAGAGCCCAATGGAGAGCAGGTAGACTAATGGCTTTTAAGCAGATTACCTCACCCCATGCCCATGCCGCCCAAAACACCGGCAAAGTTATGCAGTTGGTGCTCTGGGCCACGTTGCCCGGATTGCTGGCTCTAACCTATCACTTCGGCTGGGGTAGCCTGATCAATGTGCTGTTGGCCACCGCCACCGCAGTAGCTGCAGAGGCATTAATCGTCCAGATGCGCGGCCGCTCTGTAAGCTTCTATCTGCGTGACTACAGCGCCGCCGTGACTGCCGTGCTGCTGGGCCTTGCCCTGCCGCCACTGGCACCCTGGTGGATTGTGGTAGTGGGCACATTGTCGTCCATTGTGGTTGCCAAGCATCTTTATGGAGGCATTGGTTACAATCCATTTAACCCGGCAATGGTCGGCTATGTGGTGCTGCTGATTTCTTTCCCAATTCAGATGACCAGCTGGGTGACCCCATTGGCACTGCTCCCTGAGGGCGTTTCGCATCCGGGGTTAGTGGAGTCCCTAAGTATTGTCTTTGCCGGCTACAGCCCCGCCGATGGTGTTACCGGGCCCACACCATTGGATAGCTTTAAATACAGTGATGGTCTGCTGGTCGAGCAGATCTATAGCCAGAACCCATTATTTAGCCAGGCAGGTATTGCAGGCGTGGGCTGGGAATGGGTTAACCTCGGTTTCTTGGCCGGCGGCCTGGTGTTGCTGGGTAGCAGAATATTTACCTGGCATGGGCCAGTAGCCATGTTGGCGGCCATGGCTCTGATGTCAGCTTTGTTTTGGGATGGTGGCAGTTCAGAGAGCCCGGGCTCTCCACTGATGCACCTGTTCAGTGGTGCCAGCATGATGGGGGCATTCTTTATTCTGACCGATCCAGTATCCTCGGCGGTGAGCAATCGCGGGCGGCTGATCTACGGCGCCCTGATCGGTGTATTGGTCTATATTATTCGCGCCTGGGGCAACTACCCAGATGCAGTGGCCTTTGCCGTATTGCTGGCTAACTTTGCTGCACCCTTTATCGACAACTACAGCTTGCCGCGCACCTATGGTCACACTGACAGGCGCCGTGCCACCGAAAAGGGGGATGAGGACAAATGACCTTTGCATCCATACGCCGCAACAGCCTTTTGCTTGCGGGCTTTGCGCTGGTTACCGCAGTGGTGCTGGCCACCACCGACTCGCTGACCAAAGAACGTATCGCCGACTCCGAACGCAAGGCCGCTCAGCGCGCCCTACTGGAGATTATTCCTATTGAGCGTCATGACAATGATCTACTGATGGACGTGCAGCGCATTCCAGAAAAATTTTGGTCGATGCTGGGCCTGAAACAGGGCGGCGAAATTCATATTGCCCGAGACCAGGGTCAGCCCATAGCAGCGATTATTCCTTCAGTGACTGCCGACGGCTACAGCGGCAATATCAGTATGATTATCGGTGTAAACTTTGACGGCACCATTGCCGGAGTCAGGGTTGTGGAGCATAAAGAAACACCAGGGCTGGGCGACAAAGTTGACCTGAAGAAAAGCGACTGGATTCTCAGCTTTAACGGCGCCTCGCTGGTCAACCCCCAGGCATCGGGTTGGGATGTTAAAAAGAATGGCGGCCAGTTTGACCAGTTTACTGGTGCTACTATTACCCCTAGAGCGGTTATCTATCAGGTAGCCCAGGTACTAGACTACTTTAAACAAGATAGCGAAAGACTGCTGGCCGAAGCCGCCCAGACAGCCGAACGCAGTGTACAGGCCAACCCATGAGTGAAGTCACAGCAGCAGAAGTCGCCAAAAACGGACTCTGGAACAACAACCCAGCGTTGGTTCAGCTGCTGGGTCTGTGCCCGCTGCTGGCCGTAACCGGCACAGTGGTCAATGCGCTGGGACTGGGTATAGCCACGCTGGCGGTACTGATTGGCTCTAACACCATAGTGTCGTTAATTCGCAACCATGTCAGCGACGCCGTGCGCCTGCCCGCCTTTGT
>JBMZST010000042.1:0-10255 GCA_049623265.1 Porticoccaceae bacterium | reverse complement strand
GTCCTCAACCTTATCCAGCTTAGTAAAGGGAGCGGGTACGGCCAGATTAATCACCAGCACATCAATGGTGCCAGCGGCGGCAATAATCTCGCTGGGCTGCGTTGGGTCAGTGAGCAGCTGATTATCGGCGATCACCTCGGCGCCCATCTCGGTAAATAGCTCACAGAGCGTGGGGCCCATAAAGGTATCAGCCTGAGTGACAAGAATTCTTTTGCCCGCTAGATCGGTGCTCATAATTAATCCTCTGCTTGATTCTGTTGCGCTGAAAAGTGGCCGGCCAGTGCAGTGAGTGCATCGCCGGTTACACGGTTTACGGTCCAGTCATCCATGGGCTCGGCGCCCAAGGATTGATAAAAATCCTTGGCCGGCTGATTCCAGTCTAGCACCCACCATTCCAGCCTGCCGCAGTTGCGCTCTAGGGCCAGATTAGCCAGGTAGGCCAGCAGTGTTTTGCCAAAGCCGTTGCCACGCATTTCTGGCCGAATATACAGGTCCTCAAGGTAGAGGCCAGCACGACCCAGAAAAGTGGAATAATTATGGAAGAACAGGGCAAAGCCCACAGGTTGACCCTGATATTCAGCTATGACCACCTCCGCATAGGGCTTGGCACCAAAGAGAGAGGTCTCTAGCGCTGGCACATCGGCTACTACTTCGTGGAGTAGTTTTTCATAGTCCGCGAGCTCTTTAATAAACGTCAGAATTAAGGGGCAGTCTGTGATATCAGCCTTGCGAATGGATAATGGCATAGAGAAACAGCTATTGATGTTGTTTTTTTAAGCTCTTATCTTATCCCTAGCTCCGGGTTTTTATTACTGTACATAATAACAGTAATGGGATTAAATAAGAGCTAATAACAGGAGACAGCCTTTGGCGACAAAATCCAAATCAGCCTATGTATGCAATGACTGTGGTGCCGACTACCGCAAATGGCAGGGCCAGTGCAGTGAATGCAATGCCTGGAATTCACTATCAGAGGTACGCCTGGGCCCATCGGCGCGCAGTGGCAAAGTATTGCGCCCGGGGTTTGCCGGCGCTGTGGATGGTGCAGTAAAAACTCTGTCAGAGATTGCGCTGGATGAGATCCCTCGCATAGGTACAGGCACTGGCGAGTTCGACCTAGTGCTTGGTGGCGGCCTGGTGCCAGGGTCGGCCATTTTGGTGGGCGGTGAGCCCGGTGCTGGCAAGAGCACATTGCTGCTGCAGACCCTGTGTAAATTGGCTGAAGACAATACAGCGCTCTATGTTACCGGCGAGGAATCGCCCCAGCAGGTAGCGATGCGTGCCCGTCGCCTGGACCTGCCGGCCGATAAGCTGGAAATTATGGCCGAGACCTCAGTAGAGACTGTCAGTGGCATTGCGGAGCAAAAGCGCCCCAAAATTCTGGTGGTGGATTCCATTCAGGTGATGCATATGGAAGAGGTTGCCTCAGCCCCCGGCAGTGTCTCCCAGGTGCGCGAAAGTGCCTCCATGTTGGTGCGCTTTGCCAAGCAGACGGGCACCGTCTTAATTTTGGTGGGCCATGTCACCAAAGATGGCTCTCTGGCGGGTCCTAAGGTGCTGGAGCATATGATCGACTGTTCGCTGATGCTTGAGGGCTCCAGCGACAGCCATTTCCGCACCTTGCGCAGCCATAAAAATCGCTTTGGCGCTGTGAATGAGCTCGGCGTTTTTGCCATGACTGACAAAGGGCTAAAAGAAGTGGCCAACCCCTCAGCCATCTTCCTCCAGCGCGGCGAAGAAGTTTCCTCCGGTTCTGTGGTGATGGTGGTCTGGGAGGGCACAAGGCCATTGTTGGTTGAATTGCAGGCGTTGGTCGATGACAGCCATCTGGGCAATCCCCGCCGAGTCACCGTCGGCCTCGACCACAATCGATTGTCGATGTTGTTGGCTGTGCTGCATCGTCACGGCGGTATCTCTGTCGGCGATCAGGACGTTTTTGTCAATGTGGTGGGGGGTGTCAAAGTGCTGGAGACCAGTGCCGACCTGGCTCTGATTCTCTCGGTGATTTCCAGTTTTCGAGATCGACCACTGCCTGAAGATCTGGTGGTATTTGGTGAAGTGGGGCTCGCTGGAGAGATTCGTCCCGTGGCCAATGGTCAAGAGCGACTGCGAGAGGCGGCGAAGCACGGCTTTACCCGGGCCATAGTGCCAGCGGGAAATGCCCCCAAACAGCCGATTAAAGGAATGCAGATTATTCCAGTGCGCCGGCTGACCCAGGCCCTGGATGCAGTGGCTAGCTAGCCATCGAGAAAACTCACACCAAAAGCGCTATCAGCAATCCAATCGGACTGCCATTAGTCAATTTGTTGACGGCTCCTGATTGACATCAAATACCTGCGAGAGTAAATTGCCCGCTCTTGCTTCGGCAATAGGTTCTCGCGTCTTAATTAACAAGATTGTTTTTAGACAAGAGTGAAACGGGAAATCGGTGAGCTAAACCAAAGACTGGTTAATAGGCGATTCCGATACTGCCCCCGCAACGGTAATTAAGTTTGTTTGGCTGTATGACCACTGTGCATATTTTTGGCATGGGAAGGTAGTCAAACAGAGCACTGGCAGCAGTGCTCACTTACAAGTCCGGAGACCGGCCTATCGCTATGCAGACAAACCGCGGGGTGCGGTCTTGCGCTGATTGACAGTCTCTGTCCCTCTGCCTGTACGCCCTCGTTCTATTTATTGTTCGCTCGGGTGTGAGCGTTAGAGGAAACCATGAAAAAAATATCCCTACTTGCGACAGCAATAGCGCTGTCAACATCATCTCTGGCTACCACAGCGGCTGTAGCTGCTGACGCCGAAATTGAGGAAATCCTAGTCAGCGCTTCGCTGGTGCCCATAGATACCAGTCGGTCGGCCAATGCCATCACTGTGATCGATAGCGAGCAGCTAAAAAATCGCGCTGCCCTCAGTGTCAGCGATCTATTGCGTGACGTTCCTGGTCTGGCAGTAAGCCGCAGCGGCGTCCAGGGTTCGGCTACCCAGATCAGAGCACGGGGTGCTGAAGCTAATCATCTGTTGGTGCTTATTGATGGTGTTGAAGCCAATGATCCGTCCCAGAGCGACGAGCTCAACTGGGGTATTTTGGCTGCAGATGATATAGAGCGCATAGAGATTATTCGCGGCCCCCAGAGCTCCATGCGCGGCAGTGACGCTATTGCCGGCGTGGTCAATATTATCACCCGCAGTGCCAGCGAGCCCTTTAGTGCAAACCTGTTTCGGGAGGCTGGCAGCTTCTCCACCCAGCGCAGCGGCTTTAATATAGGTTCCAAGCAGGGCAATTTCGATATCCGTCTGGGGGTCAGCGATATGCAGACCGATGGCGAAAATATCTCTCGCACTGGCGATGAGAAAGACGGCTACGAAAACACCAGTGTTAACTTTAAAGCTGGCTTGCAGCTCAGCGAGGCATTCAGGCTGTCTGTGGCTGCACGGCATTCAGAGGGTATGAATGAGTTTGATGCCGACAGTGACTTTGATGGTTTTGTGGAAGATCAGGATCGCGTTTCCGAGTTCCGCAATAGCACCATGCGTCTGCAGGCGGATTACCTGTCGGCGGATGGCCGCTGGCAGCACAAGCTGGTGATTGCTGAGTCAAGTAATGACAACGAAGCCTTTGCCGATGGTGTGCTGGGCAACGTGACCGCTTCGACCAAAGACCAGTATCAGTACACAGGTTCTATGTTCTGGAACAACGGTACTCAGCGCGTTTCCCTGCTTGCCGAGCGCGAAGAGGAAGATTACCAGCAACGTGGACCATTGAACTGGGGTATGGATCCCAATCAAGATCGCGAGCGTGATACAGATAGCCTGGCTATAGAATACCGGGGTGATCTCTCCGACAACCTGACCTTTGCTGCCAGTGCCCGTTCTGATGATAACTCCGAGTTCGAAAGCGCCAGTACCTATAGAGTAGAAGCCATCTATCTGGTCAACAATGGCCTGCGCCTGCGCACGGCCTATGGCACCGCAGTTAAGAATCCAACCTTTTCCGAGCGCTTTGGGTTTTACACCAACTTTATTGGCAACCCCAAGTTGGAGCCCGAGGAGTCAGTGAGCTGGGAACTGGGAATCGATAAGCAGATGGGTGAACTGGCGCTGTCCGCCACCTTGTTTGATGCCGAGTTGGAAAACGAAATTGATGGTTTTGTCTATGACCCCGCGACCTTCGCTTATACCTCTGGCAACAAAGAGGGTCTAAGTCAGCGTCGTGGCGTTGAGTTAACAGCCTCCGTGGCCATGAGTAATAGTCTGGCGATCAACGCGGCTTACACTTACACAGATTCAACCGAGGCCGATGCCGCGGGTAACTATACGGATGAAGTGCGCCGTGCCCGCCATACGGGCAGCCTCAATCTGGCCTGGCAGGCAATGGATAATCTCCAGATCAACACCAATGCCCAGTACAACGGCAGCCAGACTGATGTGTACTTCCCACCATGGCCAACACCGTCTCAGACCGTGACCCTGGACGACTACACTCTGGTCAATATCAATGCTAACTACAGCGCGTCGGACAGACTGGATATTTATCTGCGCCTGGATAACCTGCTGGATGATGACTATGAAGAAGTTTTTGGTTATCAGACCCTGGGTTTTGCAGCTAGCCTTGGCTTGCGCCTGAGCTTGTAAAAACCCGAAGGTGAACAACTCAGCTGAGACAGGCATCAAGCGAGTACTGCTCTCCTGGAGTAGCGGCAAAGACTCGGCTTGGTCTCTGTATCAGCTGCAGCAGGATCCAACGGTTGAGGTGGTGGGGTTACTCACCACCTTTAACAGTCAGTTTAAGCGCTCGGCGATTCACGGTGTGCGCCAGCAGCTAGTAAGGTTGCAGGCACAGGCTGCCAACTTGCCCCTGATCGAAGTGCCTTTGCCCTGGCCCTGCACTAACCAGCAGTACGAAGCCATTATGGGTGTCGCGATGGACGATGCCAGCGATCAGTTGCAGATGGATGCAGTGGCTTTCGGTGATCTTTATCTCGAAGATATTCGCAATTATCGCGAGCAGCAGATGGCCGCGACAGGCCTGGTGTTGCTCTTCCCTCTGTGGCAGATACCGACCAGGGAATTGGCCGAGCAGATGATCAGTGGCGGCCTTAGAGCAAGCATCACCTGCCTCGACCCGCGCGCTCTATCTGAAGGCTTTGCAGGCAAGGAATTTACCCACCAACTGCTTGAACAGCTGCCAGAGGCTGTAGACCCCTGCGGGGAAAATGGAGAGTTTCATACCTTTGCCTGGGATGGCCCCATGTTTGAACGGCCCATTCCAGTGGTTGCTGGTGAGGTAGTCAAAAGAGAGGGTTTTGTCTATGCTGATCTGCTGTTGGAGGAATCCCGGTGAAAATTGTCTCTTTACTACCCAGCGCCACTGAACTGGTCTGCGGCCTAGGTCTGCGCGATCAACTGGTGGGTGTGTCCCATGAATGCGACTACCCCGCCTCGGTGGTGGGTCTGCCAATACTCACCAGCTCGCGTATCCCCGCAGGTCTGGACAGCGGCGAAATCGATCGCCTAGTTACCGATCAGCTGCAGAACGATGAGGCGCTCTATGATTTGATTATGGAGCCACTGACTGAACTTGAACCCGACCTGATTGTCACCCAGGCGCTCTGTGATGTCTGTGCGGTATCCGGCAATGATGTAGCTCGGGCCATGGGCAGTTTGCCCGGTGACCCCAGAGTGGTGAACCTGGAGCCCATCTGCCTCAATGATGTTTTAGAGACGGTAGATCTGCTGGCAGAGGCCGCCGACTGTGTGGAGCAGGGTAAGAACTACAGAGCCGAATTGCAGGGGCGTATCGACAATGTTGCTGCTCGCTCCGAGACCCTAGAAAACAAACCCAAAGTCGCTCTGCTCGACTGGCTGGAACCGCTCTTTGATGGTGGCCACTGGAGTCCGGAGATTATTGCTTTGGCTGGTGGCGAACCCTGCTTTGGTGCCAAGCAAGAGCCCTCCCAGCGCCGCGACTGGGATCAGCTGATTGAGGCCAATCCAGATGTGATTTTTATCGCCCTCTGCGGCTTTAATATTGAGCGGTCTATGCAGGACGTCGAGGAATTTCTCGCCTGTGATGGCTTTGCCGCGCTGCAGGCGAAATCGCATACCCAAATTTTTCTGGTGGATGGCAATGCCTACTTCAGTCGCCCCGGCCCCAGGCTGGTAGATGCGCTGGAGATTATGGCCAATGCGCTGCACCCCAACATTCATTCGTTGCCGGCGGGACTGCCCGAGGCAACCAAAATTATTGAATAAGGTTTGATCCCGATGACAGATGACAAGGCGAAAAAAGACAGCAGCCACAAAACTAAAATGCAAAAGCTTAAAGAGAACGTGGATTCTTCCATTGCGGCGGCAGATACCGAGCGCGGTGTATTTATTCTGCTGACCGGCAATGGCAAGGGCAAGTCCAGCTCTGCCTTTGGCATGGTGATGCGCGCACTGGGTTACGGCTACAAAGTGGGCGTGGTGCAGTTTATCAAAGGCGCTCAGCTATCCGGTGAAGAGATGTATCTGCGCGATCACTGCCCTGAGGTTAGCTTCCATCAGATGGGTACCGGTTTTACCTGGGACACCCAGGATCGTTCTGCCGATATAGCTGCCGCGGAAACAAGCTGGGCTGTGGCAGAGGATATGCTCAGGGACGAAAGCTATCATCTGGTGGTGCTCGACGAGCTGACCTATATGCTGAGCTTTAAATATTTGGACCAGGATATGATTCTCAATGCGCTTAAAAACCGCCCAGAGAATCAATCAGTGGTGGTCACAGGCCGTGGCGGTGGCTCAGCACTGTCCGATATGGCAGATACCGTGTCTGAAATAAAAGAAGTAAAACATGCCTATAACGCCGGCATCATGGCGCGCAAAGGCGTGGACTATTAATTGCGGCACTTCTCTGCGCCAAGCACAATCTGGTCACTGGCAATTCTATTGCCAGTGGCTGCGCTGGTCTCTCTGACCGTAGGCACCGTTGATATTGCCCTGTCCGACGCCCTGAGTGCTCTGGCTGGCAACGCCGATAGCTTGCAAACCCAGAC
Organism: Porticoccaceae bacterium; assembly: GCA_049623265.1. Taxonomy (GTDB): domain Bacteria; phylum Pseudomonadota; class Gammaproteobacteria; order Pseudomonadales; family Porticoccaceae; genus HTCC2207. The sequence goes on along the minus strand of JBMZST010000042.1, from coordinate 3,227 downwards.
CATTCTTTTCGAAATTCGCCTGCCGCGAATCCTCTTGGCTATCGCCGTGGGCGCTGTGTTGGCCAGCACGGGCGCAGTGATGCAGGGCCTGTTTCGCAATCCGCTGGCTGATCCCTCTCTGATCGGTGTGTCCAGCGGCGCCTCGGTGGGCGCCAGTCTGATGATTGTTACCGCCGGTAGTTTTATTCAGTCCGGGGCACTGCTGGGGCTATCTCTGGTGGCAGTGGGCGCCTTTGTCGGCGGCTTTGCAGCCACACTGCTGGTCTATCGTTTAGCCACCTCTGGAATTGGCACCTCGGTTACCACCATGCTTTTGGCCGGTATTGCCATCGCGGCGCTGGCGGGAGCGCTTAATAGCCTGCTGAGCTATTTCTCTGATAACGATATGTTACGCCAGATTAGCCTCTGGCAAATGGGTAATCTCAGCGGTGCCAGCTGGATCAAAGTCATTATTATGGGCAGCGTGGCACTGTTATTGATGGGATTATTCCCCCGTGACAGCAAGGCGCTGAATGCGCTGCTGCTGGGGGAGTCCGAGGCCCGTCATCTGGGTATTGATGTGCAGCGGGTCAAGCGTCGGCTGATTGTGCTTACGGCACTGGGTGTGGGCGTATCCGTGGCCCTGGCCGGGCTGGTGGGTTTTGTCGGCCTAATTATGCCCCATATTGTGCGCCTGGCGATTGGCCCAGATCATCGCTGGCTCGTGCCCGCCTCGGCCCTTGCCGGTGCCACTCTGCTGGTAATTGCCGATAGCTTGGCGCGTATTGTGGTGATTCCGGCTGAGTTGCCCACAGGTATCTTAACCGCGCTACTGGGTGCGCCCTTCTTTGTTGCGCTGCTCTTGCAACAGCGCAAGGATGTGTGAGCCGTGACCATACTGGCCGATAATATTTCACTGCATCTGTCGGGTTTTGACCTGCTGCGCAATATCAGCCTTGAGGTGGAAGCGGGCAAGGTAACGGCCATAGTGGGGCCCAATGGCGCCGGTAAATCCAGTCTGTTAAAAGTACTCACCGGAGAGCTGGTGGCGACCAGAGGTGAGGTCTACTTTAATAATCGGTTATTGCAGCACTGGCCGCTGCTTGACCGGGCGCAATTACTGGCGGTTTTACCGCAGCATACGCTATTGAACTTTCCCTTTACCGCCGATGAGGTGGTAGGGCTGGGGCGTATTCCTCACAATACCGGGCTGGCCAAGGACACACAGATTATTGCAGAGGCTCTGGAACTGGTCGATGCCAGCTATTTACAGAAGCGCTTTTACACGCAGATGTCCGGGGGAGAAAAACAGCGAGTGCAGTTGGCTAGGGTGCTGGCGCAAATCTGGCAGCCCAGTCATTTGGGCGAACAGTTCTTGGTGCTCGATGAGCCTACCTCGGCTTTCGATCTGTCTCATCAGAAACTAACCTTGGATATTGTGCGCCAGCTTGCCCACAAAGGCGTGGGGGTAGTGATGGTGCTCCATGACTTAAATCTGGCTGCCCGCTGTGCCGATAACCTCGTAGTTTTTGATGGCGGCGTGATCGCCGCCCAGGGCAGTCCGGAAGTGGTGCTGTCCGAGGCATTGATCGACAAGGTATTTGGGGTTAAATCGATTATTGCCCAGCACCCGGTGACCAAGCGCCCACTGGTGATTACCTGATGTCGAGACTTGTTCTGCTACTGTTATTTTTCTCTTGGTCAGCCGCTGGCTCTATTGTGGTGGTAGACGACAATGGCCATGAGGTGCGCCTGGAACAGCCAACAGAGCGCATTGTCAGTCTTGCGCCCAATATCACCGAGGTGCTGTTCCATATTGGTGCCGGTGAGCAAATTGTTGGTGCCGACGAATACAGCAATTATCCCGAAGCGGCCAAACAGATTACCCGGGTCAATAACCATGCAGCGGCAAACTATGAGCTGATACTGTCATTACAGCCAGATCTGGTTATAGCCTGGCAGTCAGGCAATGGCGATAAGATTATCAATCCGCTGCGCAAGCTGGGTATTCCGGTATTTGTGGTTGAGACTCGCAAGATGGAAGCGATCCCCCATTTATTTCGACGCTTTGGCCAGCTGACGGGTCAGGGCGAAACCGCAGAACTGAGAGCAGAGGAATTCAGTCAGAGGCTAAAGACGCTGCGCGCTGCGCAGACAGGTAAGCCCATGATCAGAACTTTTTATCAAATATGGGACGAACCTCTCATCACGCTCAATGGCAAACATATGATCAGTGATGTGATAGCCCTCTGTGGAGGCCAGAATATTTTTGCCGATGCCGCGCCTCTGGTGCCCTATGTCAATATTGAGTCGGTGGTGGCGGCAGACCCTCAGATGATTGTTGCCGGCGGCAGTCAAGAGGCACAGCCGAGCTGGTACAGCAGTTGGCAGCAATGGCAGGGTATATCGGCGGTGGTCAACAAACAGATTTATCTGATTCCATCAGATCTGATGCAGCGACATTCAGAGCGCCTACTCCAGGGAGCAGAAATGATGTGCGACTATATGGATCGCGCCCGCGGCCACTAATTAAAAGCCCAATAAAAAAGCCGCTAACAGCGTTAGCGGCTTTGAATGTCCCTTTTTTTCACTTCGTCCAATTCAAGTCAAACGATAGCGTTCGGACAGTTATATGTTGTTCCCCTGATTTTCTTATTATAGGTCATACCCCCTCTCGTTATGCTCTGTGAGATCGAGACCACTTGTTTCGTCTTCTTCATTGATACGCAATACTAACAGCTTATCAACTAGTTTCAACAGTATAAATGTCACTATAGCTGTATAGACGAACGTGGAGGCAATACCCACAATTTGAACATAGGTCTGAGAGGCCATGGTCATACCTTCGTTGTAACCCTGCCCGCTAAACACGCCCAGCGCGTCAGAGGCAAAGATACCAGCATAGAATGTACCCAGTATGCCGCCAACACCGTGCACCGGGAATACATCCAGAGAATCATCAATTTTAAAGCGCTGTTTGATGGCCTGAGTGGCGTAGTAGCAGATAATGCCGGCACTAAAGCCGATAATTAATGCGCCACCAGGGCCGACAAAGCCAGAGGCAGGGGTAATGGTACCCAAGCCAGCAACCATACCGGTGACAATGCCCAGCACCGAAGGCTTACCATGCTTGACCCATTCCATCATCATCCAGGCCAGTGAGCCGGAGGCTGCTGAGATATGGGTGACCAGCATTGCCATGCCTGCGTCGCCATTGGCTGCCAGGGCAGAGCCGGCATTAAAGCCAA
>JBMZST010000041.1:0-10792 GCA_049623265.1 Porticoccaceae bacterium | reverse complement strand
GAGGTCAGTAGATAGAGGGTTGGTCCAAAGACTAAAAACAGCGCGAGGATCAGCAGCGTCAGACGCATATTCAGCTCACTGAGGATGCGTATACCTCGGTTGACTCCAGTCAATACAGAAATGGTTGCTACCAGGGTGATTATCGCGATCAATAAAATCTGGTTGCTCAGGCTAATATCGATTCCCAGCAGATAATGTATTCCGGCATTCATCTGCTGAGCACCCATGCCCAGGGAGGTGGCTATACCAAAGACGGTGCCCAGCACCGCCAATAGATCTGCTAAATGGCCTATGGGGCCATAGATGCGCTCACCAAAAAGGGGATAGAGCGCCGAGCGAATAGACAGAGGCAGGCCCTTGCGGAAAGAAAAATAGGCAAAACACATCCCCAGCATCGCATAGAGAGCCCAGCCATGCAGACCCCAGTGGAATAATGTAATTCGCATAGCCACCTGAGCGGCTTCTGCTCCCATGGCCTGTGATTCAGTAATAAATGGATTGGCTTGAAGATAGTAAATTGGTTCGGCAATGCTCCAAAACAGAATACCAATACCAATACCTGCACCAAATAGCATAGAGAACCAGGCGAAGTTGCTAAATTCTGGTTGGTCACTATCCGCACCCAGGCGAATCTTGCCATATCTGCTGCATGCCAAGCCTATGGCCAGCAGCAAAAATAGATTCATCAGGCTTATGTAGTACCAGCTAAGTTGAGCGGCAATAAAGTCCCGCGCCGAACTGTACAGGGCCTCGGCGGTCACTGGGCTGATGAGGGTGAATAGCACAAAACCAGCAACCAAGAGGGCCGAGCCCAGGGTCATCACTGGATGAATACCTGACCTAACGCCAGATTTGTCTGCTGATACCAAGATGATTCTCCCCAGTTATTGTAATAACGCGTTAATTAATAATTTGATAAAACGATACGATTTATATTGTTATTCATAAAAATCGATAAGGCAACTGGTTATTTCCCGGCCTGCTAGGCCAGCCCGCGGCGGTAGCCATTAAAAAACCCATGCCTGTTAATAAATCTACTAATGGCGGGGCCTGTAGCTCGACTAAACCTGTCCAAGCAATAAAAAAAACACAGCCTTAGGGGTATTTTTTATTGCTGGTGGCCATGGCATTGGGTTTTTAAGATCGCGCTCATGAGAGGGGGCCACGCGGAAACCATTAATAGCCGCGGGGACAGATAACAAAACAGAGTACAAATAATGAGCAAAGCAACTGAATTACCCCTTGAGGGGGTGCGCGTTGTGGATTTTGGTCAGCAGATTGCTGGTCCTGCAGTGGCTATGGTGTTAGCGGATTTAGGAGCCACGGTGGTGCATATTGATCCGCCTGGGGGCCCCCAGTGGAAGCACGCGGCCAATGGCATTTTGCAGCGCAATAAAAGCTGTCTCAGTCTGGATTTAAAAACCCCCCAGGGGCTAGAGCAGGCGTTGCAACTTATTGGCCATGCCGATGTGATTATCGAATCGTTTCGCCCTGGCGTCATGCAGCGGCTCGGCGTGGATTTTTCTGAGCTGCGTGCAGCCCGCCCAGAGTTAATCACTCTGTCGGTACCTGGCTTTGCCAGTAACGACCAGTTGCGCAGCCAGTGGAAAGCCACCGAAGCCGTCGTGGCAGCCACCGCCGGGGCCTTTACTGATATGGGTTTTAATCGTGTCCTTATGGGGCTAAACCCCTGCTTCTCGCCACTGCCCCTGGCCTCGTCTTACACTGTGACTCTGGCGGCAAGCTCTGTGGTGCTGGCCCTGATGGCAAGGCAGAACACCGGCCTTGGTGACCATATAGAGGTACCAGTGATAGCGGCCATGATGGAGGGTCTGTCTTATAACTCCTACCAGGTGGCTGATTTACCCGAGCGCTACAAGACTATGCGCGAGCACGAGATCGAGCGCCGCCGCGAGGCCAAGCTGGATTTCGATCTCAGCTATGAGGAGCTGCAGGAGTATTTGGATCCCTTTTACCGCACCTATGAATGTGCCGATGGTCGTTTGTTTTATATTGTTTGCCCCTCCCATCGCAATCATGCAAGGCGCTGCCTGGAAGTATTGGGTCTGTACCAAGAGGTTATGGCTGAGGGTATGCCTGAGGTCACTGATCTTCATCTACCGGTATCGGAGTGGGAGGGAGAGACCTCGCTGGGAGTCTATCCATTGCCCAAGCACTGGGCGGAGATTATCGCTGCAAAGATAAAGCTGGTGATGCGTACCAAGACTTCTTCTGAATGGGCTGTGATTTTTGGTGAGGGTCAGATTCCAGGCGCACCCCATAGAACCACTAGGGAGTGGGTAAATAGCCAACACTGCAATGATGCAGGGTTAATTGTTGAAGTGAATGATCCCGAGTACGGGGTAATGAAACAGCCTGGCCCGGTGTCCTGGTTAGAAGAGTCCGCGGATAAAATGCTGACCCCCTCGCCGCGGCGGTTTGTATCTTATGACCAGGCCCTGGCCAAGCTGGCATCTGTGCCGCAACCGGTTCTTGCCCAGCAGGCGCCAGCCATTCAGGCACGGGGCTGGCTGGATGGGTTGCGGGTGCTGGATCTAACCAATGTGATTGCCGGCCCCCACTCCACAGCGTTTCTTGGCCGTTTTGGCGCTGAAATTATTAAGCTGGAGCCGGTGGTGCCAATGTACGATCCGCTGATTGGCACCCTGTTCGCCTTTCAGGCAGATATGGGAAAGCGCAGTGGGCTGCTTGATATTAATACTGAGGAAGGGCGTGAGGCTTTTAATCGCTTGGTGCGCTCGGTGGATATGGTGGTGATCAATGCACCCGAGCGGCAGATGAAACCATTGGGTCTGGATCATGCTGCACTGCAGGCGATTAATCCGGGGGTCCTGTTCTGCCGCCTCGATTGCCTGGGTGGTCCACTGCCGGCACAAAAAACCAACTACATTGGCTATGACGATATTATTCAGGCCAATAGCGGCATTATGAGCCGCTTTGGTGGTGTCGACACACCAGAGGAGCACGCGCACCTTGGGACCCTGGATGTAAACTGCGGTTTTGCCGCTGGCCTGTCTATGGCGGTAGCCCTCTATCACAGAGCTAAAACCGGCGCTGTTACCCGGGCGCGCACATCGCTGTCAGCGGTGACCAATCTGGCCCAGTTGCCGTTCTGTTTTGATTATCAGGGCCTGGGCGAATTTAATGAGCCCTCTGGTCGTCAGGCCATGGGCAATCACCAGCTGAGCCATTTTTACCAGACCTCAGACCATTGGATTTTTCTCGATGCCGAACTGACTGATTTGCAAAAACTGGAAAAGATTGAAGGTCTTCAGGGTATTACAGCCACGGCAGATATTCAGGTATTTCTCACCGTAGCTTTCCAACAGGCCTGTTCAAATGTCTGGGTAGAGCGGTTGCTGGCAGCTGATATGGCGGTAGCGCAGCCCATGTCTATTGAGCACCTCCGCGACCAGTACAGTCGTATCGCCGATGGCACTGTGGGTATTGAACGCGGCAGTTTTGCTTTTTCGGTCTACCCGGATCACCCCAGCGGGCATCAGCTCACTCAGATTGACCATTATGCGATTCGCCCAACCTATGCCCGCATTCATGCGGTTAGCCCAACCGAAGCCCATGGCCAATCTACCCATAAGATTCTGGCGGAGGTTGGTTATAGCGACAAGCAGATTGGCTCCATGCTGGAGCGCGGTATTGCTGGTTTGGCCTGGGGTAAAAGCCATCTTCCGGCAGATTCAGCAGGCCAGCCAATGCCACAGCTGGATGAACTCCTAAGCACAGGGAATACAGAGATTGTCAGCTGGGTGGATACAGAGTCCAGCGAGGATGATCTTTTTATTTCCTAGGGTGCAGCCTGATTAAATAACCGGCATTTCGGTAATGGCATAGGCCTGCTGTTTAAACCAGGGTGCAATCTCTATCAGCTGGGGCACAATGTCCTCGCTGTATAGGGCGCGGCAGAGACTGGCGATCTGTTCGGGCAATGCGCCCAGTTCATTGGGGCGATGGAGCATGGTCAGATGGCGGGCATTGGCGCCGCTCGCCAGCGGCAACAGACTGCAGCCCTGAAGTAGTTCCGGATAGCGCACCAGGCATAGGCCGGTGGTAATAGCCCAACCCTGACCAGACTGCACAAAGCGCATTAGTGTCTGGGTGCTGTCTAGCTCATAGGCGGTCTGTGGCTGAATATCCAGGCGGCGGGCAATCAGATCCGTGAGTTTTCCGAGCCGCGACTCTCTGGTGTAATGAATAAACGGCACATTCTCCGCCAGCCAGGCCGGGGTCGCGGAGCCGTTGTCGGTATACCTGCCGGGAACAATCATCACAAAGGGGTCGCGCAGAAGGGGGGTGCGCTGCAGTTGCGGATGCTCGTCCATCGGGTCGCTGGTAATCAATATATCCAAATTGCGACTCAATAGATCCTGGGACAGAGAGGACCCTAAGCCTGTGCGCAGGGTTAGTTTGGAGACATAGGGATCTAGCTGCTGCATCAGTTGCAGGCCCGCCACATCGCAAAACGAATCTACCATGCCCAGGTTTAGGGGCACAGTGCCGCCCCTGGCGGTCATGCGCACATTGGCCAGCATACGGCTGGTGTCGTCAATAATCTGCAGAGCATAATCTCGGAGAACTTGGCCGCTGGGGGTGAGTTTGACCGGGCGAGATCTGGTGTCAACTAGCTGAGTTTCTGTCTGAAGTTCGAGCTGTTTGATGGTTTGTGATACAGCAGACTGGGTAATACCCAGCCGCTCTGCAGCCCGAGTTAAGGTATCTGCTTCACTGACGGCGGCAAAGATGCGCAGGGCGGAAATCTCTATATTTTTATTCTTCTTCATGGCTCAGGAGTATAAGCCATGGATCAGCTGGGCCGTTACTCAGACGCGGCAAGACTTCTAACGGCAGCGACACCAATGGCCACTCCCTGATGCTCCTCCATAGCGTCCAGCAAGCAGTCCCAGAGAAATTCCAAAGACGTCATATCGCTAAAAATATGGAAGCAGGGCGTAGTACCCAGATCTTGGCGCACAACGATGCCATTAATTTTAGCCACGGATGTCTGGGCCACCTGCCCCTGTGAAAACTTGTGGGTGCGCAGATCTACAGCACAGAGTTTTGATAGCATCTCTGCTGCCAGCAACCCGGTAATGGCCAGCCAGCTGTGGCTATCTGCTCGCGGCAGCGAATAGACACCCGAGTCAGGGGTCTGTTGATTGAGCCTGTCTACCCAATCGGACTGACACTGCATATCAGAGACAATCAATAACTCTTGTTGGGAGAGTTTGGCGACCCATGAATGATCTGCCTGGGTCAGCGCTGTATTGGGTTCTGAGGGCAGCTCTATGCCCTGGGCGGCTGCCCAGCGGGGCGCATTCGGGCCTTTAAAACCGGTGCGTGGCAGGCAGGACAGATCGGCCAAGCCAAGACTGATGCCCAGTCGGGGTTCCATGCCGGTGTCGCTGTAGGCACTGACCACCAGAGCATCCCCAAGCTGCTCAAAACTGGCATTTAGCTGCATATGGCGGCGGTACAATGGGCTGCGCCTCAGAACCTGGTCAGGGTTTAATTCAGTCATGATTACAGCTCCTGACGGGCGGTGGTGGGATCGTAGAAAGGCAGGGCCACAATAGTGGCGGTAACCATGACCCCGGCTGAGGATTTAATGCTGATCTGCTGCCCTGGTTCGGCACAGTTGGACTGCACGTAGGCGAGACCAATGGGTCTGTCCAGGGTTGGGGAATACTGACAGGAGGTCACCCGGCCGGCCATCTGTTCTCCATCCAGTATCAGGTGGCTCTCCAGGGGAATAGGGGCACTGTTATCGTCGACCACAAAACCTACCAGGCTTCTAGACGGGGTTTTCAGCTCTAACTCTTTAATAGTGCGGCCACCCACAAAGAAGGGCTTTTTACGCGACACAGCCCAGCCCATCTGAATTTCCATGGGGTTGGACATAGCATCTGTGTCTTGACCAATAATAATATGACCTTTCTCCAGACGCAGAACGCGTTGCGCCTCGATGCCGAACGGCTGGATGCCCTCTATGCTGCCGGCGTCCATGAGCCTGTCCCACAGGGCTTCTCCGTACTGTTGAGGCACATGGATCTCGAAACCTAATTCGCCGACAAACCCAACGCGAATTAATCGCGCAGGCACACCAGCCACGGTTCCCTCCCGCACAGCCATATAGGGGAATGCCTCTGCTGAAAGATCAATATCGGCACAGACCTTGGTCAGCACCTGTCGGGCCTTGGGTCCGGCAATATTGACGCCACAGTAAGCCGAGGTCACATTGGTTATATCGACATCTAGGCGCCACTGAGCATTCCACTTCAGCATGCTCCGATAGACGGCGTCTACGCCACCCGTGGTTGCTGTGACATAGTAGTGCTGCTCACTAATGCGACAGGCGACGCCATCATCAATCACCACACCGGCTTCATTGGTGAGCAGGGCGTATCTCGCCCGACCCAGGGGCTGTTTAACAAAACCGAAGGTATAAAAGCGATTGAGGAATTCGCCGGCATCCGGGCCGCGCAGGTCAAGACCGCCCAATGTGGAGACATCCACCAGGCCCACATTGTTGCGTACATTAAGGACTTCATTGGTTATACAGCTGTCGCGATCAGCGACGGCGCCATAGTAAGCCGGGCGATACCAGGCTCCGGCCTGTAACATCTGGGCACCGGCTTCAATATGCCGGTAGTGCATATTGCTGCGGCGCGCCGGGAAAAAACTGCGCCCTGCACTGTGGCCTAAATGTTCCGGTGCAAAGGGTGGCCGTGCCGTGGTCACGCCGGTTTCTGCAACGGTTCGCTGGGTAGCCGCCGCGACCAGTCGAGCCGCCGCCAGAGCCGAATGACGACCCTGAGAGGGGCCCATGCCGCAGGTTGAATAACGCTTAACCAGCTGAATATGCTCATAGCCATCGCGGGTGGCATTCACAATATCAGCAATGGTCAGATCTTCATCGTAGTCGACAAATTCCTTGCCTTTGGGGTGGGCAAAAATAGGCCAACTATGGTTGGGACTGCGGTTTTCTCTAGCCATTGGCTGGGGAATTTCAGCCCGAGTAAAGCCGAGGGCATTGGTCGCTATGGTGGCAACCCGGGCACCTTCCTCCAGGCAGTTACCCAAATCCCAATAGCTGTCTACAGAGCCGGCTATCTGCAGACCATCGGGCAGGTTACTCAGGGTAAACATTGCCGAGCTGTCGTCATAGCTGAGCTGCCCTCCAGCCTGGCAGGCCAGTTGATAGGTGGGGGTGTAACCGATTGCCATACAGAGAAGGTCACATTCGATCTTCTCCCCCTGCGGGGCGCAAACACCCTGGCCCTGTATTTTGCGAATCTCCACTGCTGCCAGGTGGTTTCGTCGCTTTTGTGCCGCGTAAACCGTATGTCCGGCCCTGATAGGTAGCCCAGATTTTTTAGCGGCCCTGACCAGAGCGCTGGCTAGGGGTTTTTCGCGCAGATCGACAATAGCTTCGACCTCAACACCAGCCTCAGCTAAGTCCAGGGCATTGGCATAGCCATCGTCATTGCCGGTGACAATCACCGCTCTATTGCCTGGGCGCACCCCATAGAGATGAATCAGGCGCTGAGCTGCGCTGCTCATCATTATTCCGGGCAGATCATTGTTATGAAAAACTGCCTGTTGTTCCAGGGCACCCGTGCACAGAATGGTCTGTTTGGCCCGTACTTTGTAGAGACGTTTGTCACAGATAATAGGCAGCCAGTTATCGGCAAACCAGGCATTAACCGTGGCATTGGTCATGCAGGTTATATTGTGATTAGCCTCGATATCCTGCACCAGTACATCGCGGACTTCTCTGGCCATGGTGCCTTTGGCATCCACACGGGCATAGTTTAGAGAGCCGCCCAGTACAGGATTTTCGTCGACGAGCAGTACTTCGCAGCCATCCACAGCCGCGGTCAGCGCTGCCTGCATTCCAGAGGGGCCTGCACCTACGACAACCACATCGTAGAATTTGTACTGTTTGTCGTAATAGTCGGGCTCAAGCTGCTGATCAATAATCCCCAGGCCGGCTTTTTTGCGAATTAGTGGCGCCCATTTTTCCCAGATGCCTCTGGGCTTAAAAAACGCTTTGTAGTAGAAGCCAACTGGCAAGAACCGCGAAAATAGCCCCAGCAGTGCACCGCGATCAGTTTTCAAGCTGCCGCTGTAGTTCTGTCCCATCACTTTCAGGTCTTTGGATAGAGGCTCTTTATCGGCTAGCGCATTGGGATTGGATGGTAATTGCACCAGGGTGTTAGCATCCTGGCCTGCCATGGTCAGGGCGCCTCTGGGGCGGTGATACTTAAATGAGCGGCTCAGTAGCCACTGGTTGTTGGCGGCCAGGGCACTGGCAATACTGTCGCCGGCAAACCCCTGATAGGCTTTATTTTCAAAGCTAAATTGAATCGGCTGCTCGCGATCAATCAGCAGTCCATAAGGGCTGGGCAGGCGCTGCATTAGCTTTTCTCCCCGGAAGCTGGCTGATCAAAATCAATACGCTTTTGAAATAGTTCGCTGGCGTCGAAGGTGCGAATCACTTCATCGGTAACCGTGTTGCGTTCGGCCAAAAACCAGAATGAACTGGCGGTGTGACACCACCATTCAATAACTACACCGGCGTTATTGTCATGAAAAAATACATATTCCGCCCAGTTTCTTGAGGACGTGTTATTGGGGTCTGGCATGGGGTGGTATTCCCCCCCATAGGTAAATTCAGAGATATTGCGCGGGCCATTGAGAGGGCAGGTTAAAAGCTTCATGCGATCTCTCCTAATGGCTGGCGGCGGTGGCGCCGGCTTCGTTGATTTGTTCAAAGTTGTAGAAGCGCTCAAGCGCAAATGGCTTGATTAGCTCCGGTACTTTTTTAGTAGCCACCAGTTCCGCCATAGTTACGCCGCAGATGGGCGTGGCTTTAAAGCCCCAGGTACCCCAGCCCGCGTCCAGATAATAATTTTCTATCGGGCTCAGCCCCATAATCGGACTGTAGTCCGGCGTCATATCTGTGGTGCCAGCCCATTGGCGCAGTATTCTGGCCTGGGCTAAAAATGGAAACAGCTCCAGTGCCGCAGCGCTTAATGACTCGCGCTGATCCAATGTGGCTCTGGTGTGATAGAGCGGGTAGGGGTCTGACCCACCCCCTATCACAAACTCACCTCTGGAGGTCTGGTGCACATAGACATGGACATGGGGAGAGCTCACATGGGGCGTTAATAGAGGCTTGTAGGGCTGGGTAACCATGGCCTGCAGGGGATAACAGTGGATAGGCAGTGGAATACCCGCTTTTTTAGCCACAATGGAGCTGGCACCTGCCACCGCCTGCACGACGGCACCGCATTGAACTGCGCCGCGGTTGGTTTTAACTCCGGTGACCCGACCTTTGGTGACCTCAATAGCCTCGACTTCGGTGAGTTGGTGCAGTTCAACGCCACGATCACAGGCACCCTTGGCATAACCCCAGGCCACGGCGTCGTGGCGCGCTGTGGCACCATCTGCATGCCAGAGGCCGGCCATAATCGGGAACCGCGAGTCTTCAGACAGCTTGAGGTTGGGTACCAACTCGGCAATTGTCTGACGGTCAACCAATTCTGAGCGCACACCCATATGCTGATTGACCTCCGCGCGCCAGCGAAAACTGCGTACTGCGGCATCGCTGTGAGCCAGAGTCAACTGTCCGCGATTTTCCATCATCACGTTATAGTTAAATTCATTGCTCAGATTGTTGTAGAGCTTGACGGACTCGCGGTAAAAACTTACCCCTTCTTCAGTGAGATAGTTGGAGCGAATCACTGCTGTATTGCGGGCCGTATTGCCGCCCCCCAAATAGCTTTTCTCCAGAACCGCAACATTGGTGATGCCGTGGTATTTGGCCAGGTTATAGGCAATGGCGGTGCCATGACCACCGGCGCCGATAATCACCACGTCGTAGTGCTTTTTTAGCTCTGTGGCCGGCGTAAAATGATGTTGCGCAGGATATTCTTTGCTGAGACCATACTTTAAAAGCCCAAAAGGCATATCCGTCCCCTCCTGTTACAGCTTAGCTGCCCAAGAACACCACGGTTTTGTTGCCGTCCAAAAATACGCGGCGCTCAATGTGGTATTTCACTGCCTTAGCCAGTGCCATGGATTCGTTATCTCGACCCACTTGAACCAGATGCTCGGGCCCATAGTTGTGATCAACTCTGGTCAACATCTGTTCGATAATTGGGCCCTCATCTAGGTCGGAGGTGACATAGTGAGCCGTAGCGCCAATCACTTTCACACCTCGTTCAAAGGCCTGATGGTAAGGCTTGGCACCTTTAAAGCCGGGTAAAAAGGAATGGTGGATATTGATGCATCGGCCGGACAGCTGTTGGGTTAACTTATTGGAAAGAATCTGCATATAGCGAGCCAAAACCACTAACTCGGTTTCGGTTTCATGCACAATTTCCATCAGCCTTTTTTCCTGCTGAGCCTTGGTGTCTGTGGTTACCGGCAAATGTACAAAGCGAATTCCCTCACGCTCGACCATGGCGCGCAAGTCTTGGTGGTTGGACACCACCGCGGTGATTTCCATATTTAACTCACCTTTGCGTTTGCGGTAGAGCAGATCGTCCAGACAGTGATCGTATTTAGACACCATAAGCAGTGTTTTTACCGCGACTTGCGGGTTGTGAATCTGCCAGTCCATAGCGAATCGCTGGGCAATATTGTTGAACTGATCGCCGATATCATCGATGGTTGGCGAATCCGCCTGGCGCCGAAATACAGCGCGCATAAAGAATTTGTCTGTGGACTCGTCGTCAAACTGTTCCAGTGC